>JALYMT010000001.1 GCA_030773555.1 Actinomycetota bacterium
GCTCTCCCCAGGGGGAGCGGGCGGTGGGCGGCGGCCTCCCGCCGCTTTGTCCGGTCCGGGTCGTGACCATCCTCAGCGTCGTGCTGGCGGCGGCAGCGGGAATGCTCTACGTCGTCGTCATTCGCGACCTGCCGGCTCCGCACGGCACCGAACGCCTGCCGCTGTGGGCGTTGACGCTGTTGTTCACCGCCGCCGAGCTGCTCGTGGTGCCCCAACGGTTCCGCCGCGGGGCGCAAGGGCTCTCCCTGAGCGAGATCCCCCTGGTCATCGGGCTGGTTACGACTGCGCCGGCAGCGCTGGTCGCAGCGCGGGTCCTCGGTTCGGGCCTCGGCTTGCTGTTCGCCCAGGCCCAGCGTGGCTCCAAGCTCGCCTTCAACCTCTCGACCATGGCCCTCGAGGCCTGCCTGGCCACCGTGCTGTTCTCCACCCTCGTCGGCGCCGAGCCGACGCTCTCTCCCCGGGGCTGGGCAGCGGTGCTGGTGACGGTCCTGGTCGCCGACGCGCTCACCGCCATCCTGGTCACCACGGCCATCGTCGGGCACGACGACCGGCGGGAGTGGACGCGGCTCCCCCTGGTCCTGCTGGGCGGCATCCTGCCGGTCGTGGCGAACACCTGCTTCGCCCTGCTCGTGCTCCTCGCCGCGAAGCAGAACTCCCTGGCGGGGCTGCTGCTGACGGTGGTCGGCGCGGTCGGCTACGTCGCCTACCAGCGGTACGCGTTCTAGAGCGAGGCGCTGCGCCGAGTGGAGCGGCTCTACGACTTCACCGGCCGGCTGGGCGGCGTGGTCAACACCGCCGACATCGCCGGCGTCACCCTGGCGCACGTCCGTGACGACGTCCGGGCTCAGGTGGCCGAGCTGGTCCTGCCCGGCGCACCCCAGGCCCCGACGGGGTGGCGCCTCGACGACGGCGGTCTGCGGCGGCTCGCCGCCGTAAACTCCTCCGACGGGTGGTGGGTCCCCGCTCTGCACGGGGAGAGCGTGCTGCTCCCCCCCTCGCCGCGCCAGGGCAGGCCACATCCGGGCCGCCCGGCTGACGGTATGGCGGTGCCACTGGTCCTCGACGAGGGGCAGCTCGCCGTCCTCATCGTCGAGAACAGCCTCGTCGACATCGCCGGCTTCCAACGCGAGGACCTCCGGTTGTTCGAGGCGATGGCCAACCACGCCGCGGTCGCCCTCGCCAACGCCCGCCTCGTCGAGCGGCTGCGCCGCCAGGCGGCGGAGCTGGAGTTCGCCGCCCTGCACGACCCGCTGACCGGGCTGCCCAACCGGCGCTGCTTCCACCAGCAGCTGGAGGCCGCCCTGGCCGGATGTGACGAGCAGAACGCCCTCGCCGTGCTGCTCATGGACCTCAACGGGTTCAAGGACGTCAACGACACGCTGGGGCACGACACCGGTGACCGCCTGCTCGTCCAGGTGGGAGCGCGGCTGAGGCGGCGGCTGCACGGGCGCGGCCTGGTCGCACGGCTCGGCGGCGACGAGTTCGCGGTGCTGATGACCGGAGCCCGTGACCTCGAGGAGGTGCGCTGGATGGCGGAGGAGGTGGTGCGCAGCATCGGCTCCCCCATCTGCCTCGAGCAGTTGACCCTCGACGTCCGGGCGAGCATGGGCGTGGCGCTCGCGCCGCTGCACGGGCGGGAGGCGCGCATCCTGATGCGGCGCGCCGACGTGGCCATGTACGTCGCGAAGACCGCGCGCAGCGGTACCGAGATCTACGCGCCCGGCGACGACCACAACAGCCACCGCCGGCTCGTCCTCCTCGGCTCGCTGCGCCACGCCATCGAGTCCGGGCAGATCCACCTCGCCTACCAGCCCAAGGTGCACGCGGTCACGCACGAGGTCGTCGGGGTGGAGGCGCTCGTACGCTGGGACCACCCCGAGCTCGGCCAGATCAACCCGGAGGAGTTCGTCTCCCTGGCCGAGCAGGCCGGCCTCATCCGCCACCTGACCCTGTTCGTGCTCGAGAGCGCCCTGCGCCAGTGCACGACCTGGCGGGCGGCCGGACACGAGATCTCGGTCGCCGTCAACCTGTCCACGCGCAACCTGCTCGACGTCGCCCTTCCCGACGACATCGCCCGGCTGCTGCTGCAGACCCGCCTCCGGGCCTCGGCCCTGACCCTGGAGATCACCGAGAGCAGCATCATGGCCGATCCGGTCCGCTGCACCGACGTGCTCGACCGCATCGCCGCTCTCGACGTCACCCTCTCCATTGACGACTTCGGCACCGGCTACTCCTCGCTGGCCTATCTGAAGCGACTGCCCGTACGGGAAGTCAAGATCGACAAGTCGTTCGTGCTCGGCCTGACGAGCGAGCGGGGCGACCGCTCGATCGTGCGGGCCACCGTGCGGCTCGCGCACGAGCTCGGGCTGCACGTCGTCGCCGAGGGGGTGGAGGACGAGAAGACTCACCGCTTCCTCGCCTTCGAGGGATGCGACGTGGTGCAGGGCTTCCTCTTCACCGCCCCCCTCGCACCGGCTGCGCTGGAGGCGTGGTTGTCGTCGCGGACCAAGACCATCGACCTCACGAAGGTGGGCTGAGTGGGGATCCTCGCCCGTGCGGCCGCTCTCGGCCGACCCCTGCGCGTCCCTGCCTTCCGGCGGCTGTGGCTCGCCCAACTCGTCAGCGAGCTCGGCGACTGGGCCGCCCGGCTGGCCCTGTCCTACCTCGTCTACGAGCGCACCGGCTCGGCCGCCCTCGCGGGCATCGTGACGGCAGCCTCCCTGATCCCCTGGCTCGGGCCGGGACAGCTGCTGACGGTGCTGAGCGAGCGGTGGCCGCGGCGGCGCGTGCTCGTGACCAGCGACCTGGTACGGGCCGGCACGTTCGCGCTGGCGTCCCTGCCCGTCCCCATCCCCGTCCTGATCGCGATCGTCTTCGTCGCGGGGCTGGCCACGCCGCCGTTCGAGGCGGCGCGCTCCGCGCTGCGGCCGGAGATCGTCCCGCCGCGCCTGTTCGGCCCCGCGGTCGCGCTCTCGAGCATGACGGAGGACCTCACGGTCGCCCTGGGCTACCTCGCCGGAGGCGGCCTGCTCGCGATGGTGGGTGCCGAGAAGGCGCTGCTGTGCAACGCGGCCAGCTTCGCCCTGTCGGGCCTGCTGCTGGTCGGACTCCCCCGCAGCGCTGCCGCCCGGCGCAGCGGGCAGGACGGCGGGCTGCGGCAGGCGGGCCGCGAGCTGCGGCGCGACCCGGTGGTGGTCCGGGCGATCGCCCTGGTGACGGTGGCCATGCTGCCCGCAGCCGCGCTCACGGCCATGTCCGCGCCGCTCGTCCTCGACGTCCTGCACGCCGGTCCCCTGACGCTGGGGGCACTGGTCGCGCTCACCTCGCTGGTGTCCGTGGTGCTCACGGCGCTGCTGCCGACCGAGCGCCCGCCCGAGTACCTGCTGCGCCTCGCGGCCGGGCTGACCCTGCTCGGCGGCGCCGGCATGGTGGTCGGCTTCACGCTGGTGTCGGCCCTCCCGTCTTGGCGGACCCAGGTCGTGCCGCTCGCGTACGCCGCCGCGGGGTTGCTCTTCGTGGTGCTGGCGCCGGCCAACATCGTCGTCGGCCCCCGGCTGCGTGGCCCGGTGCGGGCCTCCGCCTTCAGCCTGCTGATGGGACTGCTGACCGCCACCGAGGCGGCGGGCGCCGCGGGAGCCGGCCTCGCCGTGGCCGCGTTCGGCCTGCTGCCCGTCGGCTTGGCGTTGGGCCTGCCGGCCCTGGGAGTCGGCGCGTGGGCCTGGCGATTCCCCGTCGGCTGGCAATCGCCCAGCTGGCAGAGCTCGGTGGCCACGGAGACACCGGAGTTCCCGGAGTTCCCGGAGTTCCCGGAGTCACCGGAGACGCCGGAGCGGGCCGTCAGGGACGTGGCGGGAAGCTCCTCTGGAAGCGTGCCGAGCTGACCCGCGGGGCGGGCGGCACCGCGAGGTGGGCGCCGGGCACCCGCTCGCCTAGGCTCGGCTCCGTGCCGCAACTACGGCTGGCCCTGGCGCAGGTCAACCCGACCGTCGGCGATCTGGCCGGCAACGCCGAGATCCTCCTGCACGGCGCGCACCGGGCCGCGGCGGCAGGCGCCCACCTCGTCGCCTTTCCCGAGATGGCACTGACCGGCTATCCGATCGAGGACCTGGCCCTGCGCCGCTCGTTCCTCGACGCCTCCCGCACGGCGCTGACCGAGGTGGCCGGCCGGCTCGCCGCCGACGGGCTGGGCGAGCTCCTCGTCGTCGCGGGCTACCTCGACGCCCTGCCCGACGCCGCTCCCCGCCTCGGACGACCCGCCGGCGCCCCGCAGAACGCCCTGGCGTTTCTCCACGGTGGGCGGGTGGTCGCCCGTTACGCCAAGCATCACCTGCCCAACTACGGCGTCTTTGACGAGGCCCGCTACTTCGTCCCCGGTACCAGCCTCGCCGTCGTCCGCCTGCACGGCGTCGACGTCGCCGCCGTCATCTGCGAGGACCTCTGGCAGGACGGGGGGCCGGTGGCGGTCACGCGCGAGGCGGGCGCCGGCCTCCTGCTGGTGATCAACGGCTCCCCGTACGAGCGCGACAAGGACGACGTGCGCCTGGGCCTCGTCCGCCGTCGCGCGGCCGAGGCCGGCTGCCCGCTGGCCTACGTCAACCTGGTCGGCGGGCAGGACGAGCTGGTCTTCGACGGCGACTCCCTGGTCGTGTCGCCGGAGGGCGAGGTGTGCGCCCGGGCCCGGCAGTTCGCCGACGACGAGCTCGTCGTCGACCTCGAGCTGCCGGCGGCGTCGACCCGGGCGGAGTCCGCGACGAGCCGGCTCGAGGGTCCCGACGGCACGGCGGTCGAGATCTCCCGGGTGCTGCTCTCCGCCGCGCCCGTGCCGCCGTACGAGCCCGCGCCCGCGGCGCACGAGCAACGTCTCGGCGACGAGGCCGAGGCGTACGCGGCCGTGGTGACCGGGCTGCGCGACTACGTGCAGAAGAACGGGTTCCCCTCCGTGGTCCTGGGGCTCTCCGGTGGCATCGACTCCGCGCTGGTGGCCGCGATGGCGGTCGACGCCCTCGGGGCCGACCGGGTGCACGCGGTGTCGCTGCCCAGCGCCTACTCCTCCCAGCACTCCCGCGACGACGCCGCCGAGCTCGCCCGGCGCACCGGCCTGCACTACTCCGTGGTTCCGATTCAGCCGATGGCGCAGGCCTTCCTCGCCGAGTCCGGCGGACCGCTGGAGCTGACCGGGCTCGCGGCGGAGAACCTGCAGGCCCGCGTGCGCGGCATGACCCTGATGGCGCTGTCGAACTCGTACGGCCACCTGGTCCTCGCGACGGGCAACAAGAGCGAGCTGGCGGTCGGCTACTCCACGATCTACGGCGACGCGGTCGGCGGCTTCGCCCCGCTGAAGGACGTGCCCAAGACCGTGGTCTGGGCCCTCGCGCGCTGGCGCAACGCGGCGGCGCGGGAGCGCGGGGAGACGGCGCCCATCCCGGAGAACTCGATTCGCAAGCCGCCCTCGGCGGAGCTGCGTCCCGGGCAGCTCGACACCGACTCCCTGCCCGACTACGAGCTGCTCGACGACATCCTCGACGACTACGTCGAGCACGACCGCTCCAGCGCCGAGATCGTCGCCGCCGGCTTCGAGCCCGACCTGGTGGAGCGGGTGCTGCGCATGGTCGACGCCGCCGAGTACAAGCGCCGGCAGTACCCCCCCGGCCCGAAGATCTCGGCGCGCAACTTCGGCCGCGACCGGCGCCTGCCCATCACCAACCGCTGGCGGGAGGCCGCCCCGCAGGGCGGGCACCCCGCTCCCCCACCGGCCGACCCGCGCGCCGCCGCCCCGGGTGAGGCATCGCCGGTGGTCGCGGGGCAGCACCGCGAGCGGTGAGCGACGGCGGAGCGCCCGAGTCGCGGCTGAGTGGCGACCCGCTCGCCGGGCCGCCCGACCCGCCCGCGACCCGCGGCTGGCGGGAGACGGTGCGCGGCCTGCGCCTCGACATCTCCCCCCTCCGCACCTCGCGGGACTTCCGGCTGCTCTTCCTCGGCGGCAGCGTGAGCTTCCTGGGCAGCATGGTCACTTACGTGGCCGTGCCCTTCCAGGTCTACGCGCTCACCGGCTCCACGGCACTCGTCGGGCTCCTCGGACTCGCGGAGCTGGTCCCGCTGATCGTCTTCGGCCTGTACGGCGGCGCGCTCGCCGACGCCGTCGATCGGCGGCGCATGGCGCTGCTGACCGAGGCCGGCCTGGCCCTGCTGTCGGCGCTGCTGCTGCTCAACGCGCTGCTGGCGCGACCGCTGGTGTGGCCGCTGTTCGCCTTCGCCGCCGGCGTCGCCGCGCTTGATGCCCTGCAGCGCCCCTCCCTGGCCGCGATGCTGCCGCGGCTGGTCCGGCCCGCCGAGATCCCGGCGGCGCAGGCGCTGTGGTCGCTGCGCGGGAACCTCGCCATGGTCGCCGGCCCCGCCCTCGGGGGTCTGCTCGTCGCCACCGGCGGGGTCGCCGCCGCGTACGCCGTCGACGCCGTCTCCTTCGCGGCGTCCCTGGCGGCGCTGGCGCTGATGCGGGCGGTGCCGGCACCCGAGCACGCGACCGCCGTGAGCCTGTCGGGCATCGTCGAGGGCTTTCGCTACGCCGTGTCCCGTCAGGCGCTCGTCGGCACCTATGTCGTCGACCTGGCCGCGATGTTCTTCGCGCTCCCCACCGCGCTCTATCCCGCGGTGGCGGCCGACGTGCTGCACGCCCCCTGGGCGCTCGGGCTGCTCTACTCCGCCGGCTCGCTCGGCTCGCTCGCCGCCACCCTGACGAGCGGCTGGACGAGCAGGGTGCACGCCCACGGCCGGGCGGTGGCGCTCGCCGCCGGAGCCTGGGGCGTGGCCATCGTCGGCTTCGGACTGGCCGGCAACGTCTGGCTGGCGTTCGTCTTCCTCGCCCTCGCCGGTGCCGCCGACATGGTCAGCGGCCTCTTCCGCTCGGTTCTCTGGGACTCCACGATCCCCGACGAGATCCGCGGCCGGCTGGCCGGCATCGAGCTGCTGTCGTACTCCGTCGGTCCCGTCCTCGGCCAGGCCCGCGCCGGCGGCGTCGCCGCCGCCTGGTCGGTCCGCGGCTCGATCGTCAGCGGCGGCGTGCTGTGCGTCCTCGCCGTCGCGGCGTTGTCCGTGCGCCTCGGCGACTTCCTCGCCTACGACGACCGGACCGACCCGCACGCCCTGCGCGAGCGGCGCCGCCGGAAGCCGCCAACCCCGCCATGAGCGGGTGTGGCAGCATGGGTACTCCGTCCGGGGACGCCGTCAGGGTGCCTCGAGATGCTCAGGGGAGAACGTCGTGTCCAGATTCGGGGCCGGCCGCGCCGGCGATCCGCCTTTGTCCCTGTACGGCGCATCCGCGAGCACCACCCGCCGGGTCACCGTGCGCGACCTCGCCGGGGCCAAGGCCCGCGGGGAGCGCTGGCCGATGCTCACCGCGTACGACGCCCTCACCGCGGGGATCTTCGACCAGGCCGGCATTCCCGTCCTCCTCGTGGGCGACTCGGCCGGCAACGTGGTCTACGGCTACGGCACGACGCTGCCCGTGACCCTGGAGGAGCTGCTGCCGCTGACCGCCGCTGTCGTCCGCGGCACCCGGCGGGCCCTCGTGGTCGCCGACCTGCCGTTCGGCAGCTACCAGATCTCCCCGGAGCAGGCCCTGGGCAACGCGGCCCGCTTCCTCAAGGAGGCCGAGGCGCACGCGGTGAAGCTCGAGGGCGGCGAGCGGGTGCTGGCGCAGGTGGAGGCGCTGGTGGCGGCCGGCATCCCCGTCATGGGGCACCTGGGCCTGACTCCGCAGTCGGTGCACGCCCTGGGCGGCTACCGCGTGCAGGGGCGCGGCGAGGCCGGCGAGCAGCTGCTCGCCGACGCCAAGGCACTGGAGGCCGCCGGCGCCTTCGCCGTGGTGCTCGAGGTGGTGCCGAGCGAGCTCGCCGAGCGGGTCACCGCGAGCCTGTCGATCCCCACGATCGGCATCGGCGCGGGGCCGGGCACCGATGCGCAGGTCCTGGTCTGGCAGGATCTCGCCGGACTGACCCCGGAGCCCGGGCCGCGCTTCGTCAAGAGGTACGCCGACCTGCGCGGCGTCCTCAGCGACGCCGCGCGGGCCTTCGCCACCGAGGTGGTCGAGGGCTCGTATCCCGCTCCGGAGCACGGCTACTCCTGACCCCGCCGTCCGGGTCAGACGTCGGTGATCCGCAGCCCGGCGTGCGCCCGGTAGCGCCGGTTGGCCGCGATGAGGTTGGCCGTGATCGCCTCGACCTGGCCGGCGTTGCGGAGCCGGCCGGCGTAGATGCCCCGCATCCCCGGGATGCGGCCGGCCAGCGCCTGGACGGTGTCGGTCGCCTCGCGGTCGTCGCCCAGCACGAGGACGTCGGTGTCGAGGGAACGCACGGCCCCGTCGAGCAGCAGCACCGCGCTGACGTGGTGGAACGCGCCGACCACCCGGCTGGCGGGCAGGACCGCCTGGGCCTGCTGGCAGGCGCTGCCCTCGGGGACCGCCAAGGGGTAGGCGCCCTGCTTGTCGAAGCCCAGCGGGTTGACGCAGTCGACCACGATCTTGCCGTGCAACGGCTCGCGCAGCTCCTCGAGCAGCGCCCGGTGGCCGTTGTACGGGACGGCGACGACGACGAGGTCGGCGGCCGCGGCGCAGCCGGCGTTGTCGGCCCCCCGCAC
>JALYMT010000002.1 GCA_030773555.1 Actinomycetota bacterium
GCTGCGGGCCGCGCGGTTCGAGGCGGCCCGCCGCCGCCCGACGCTGGGCCACCGGGCGGCCCGCGACCCCGATGACCTCGCCGTGCAGGCCGCCGACGACGCGCTCGTCGCGGTCCTCGCCCGCCTCGACGCGTTCCGCGGTGCGAGCCGCTTCACCACCTGGGCGTACAAGTTCGCCATCTACGAGACCTCGGTCAAGTTGCGCCGGCGCGCGTGGCAGGGCCGGGAGGTCCCCCTCGAGGCCGAGTCCTGGGCCCTGGTGCCCGACGCCGGGATGGGCCCGGAGGAGGAGGCCGAGCACGGGGAGCTGCTGGCGGCGGTGCGCGAGGGCATCGCCACGGCGCTGACACCGCACCAGCGTCACGTGCTCGTCGCGCTCGCCCTCAACGGCGTGCCCATCGACGTCCTCGCCGACCGGCTCGGCACCACCCGGGGCGCGTTGTACAAGACGTTGCACGACGCCCGGCGCAAGGTACGGGCCCACTTGGCGGCGCGCGGCCTGGGCCCCGCCGCCACCGCCATGACCGAGGAGGCGCGATGAGCGGCCAGCAGCTTCCCCCCGTCCTCCGTCCGGTGCTGGGTCCGGGCCAGCCGGAGGTGACGTGCGAGGTCTGCTTCGAGGAGCTCGACCGCTACGTCGACCTGGAGCTCTCCGGGGCCGACGCCGAGCGCGCCGTGCCCGGCATGCGCGCCCACCTGCAAGGCTGCCCGGCCTGCTCCGAGGAGCACGAGAGCCTCGTCGCCCTCCTCACGGAGCACCGCTGACGAGGTCGGGGGATGCGACGGCGGTCGGTGAGGCCGGCGCGGAGGCGCCCTGCGGCTCGGTCTGGGTCATCAGCCGCACGATCTCCGCCTGGTCCGCCGCTGACGGGAAACCCCAGTCCGGCTGGTAGCCGAACCGCTCGCGCAGCGTCGTGGCCGAGATGTCGCCTTCGAGGAACTCGATGTCCTCCGGCCCGATCAGGCCGGGATGCTCGACGCCGCAGGCCTCGGCGACCTTGAGCAGGTCGCGGCGCACCGTCTTGACGTAGTTCGCCGCGCGTACGGACTTCAGCGCCGGGTCGAGGCCGTGGGCGAGCCAGGCGTTCTGGGTGGCGACGCCCGTGGGGCAGGTGTCGGTGTGGCACTTCAGGGCCTGTACGCAGCCGATGGACAGCATCGCCTCCCGGGCGACGTGGACCAGGTCGGCGCCGAGGGCGAACGCGACGATCGCGTTGTCGGGCAGGCCGAGCTTGCCGGCGCCGATGAACACGACCTGCTCGTGCAGGCCGGCGGCGGCGAAGATCCCGTACACCCGGCTGAAGCCCAGCCGGAACGGCAGGGACACCGAGTCGGTGAAGATCAGCGGGGACGCGCCGGTGCCGCCCTCGCCGCCGTCGATCGTGACGAAGTCGACGCCGCGGCCGGTGTCGCGCATCTGCCGGGTCAGGTCCTGCCAGAAGCCCAGGTCGCCGACCGCGGACTTGATACCGACCGGCAGGCCGGTCTCGGCGGCGAGCAGCTCGATCCAGTCGAGCAGGCTGTCGACGTCGCTGAACTCGGCGTGCCGGGAGGGGCTGACGCAGTCCTCGCCGACGGGGACGCCACGGGTGCTGGCGATCTGCGGCGACACCTTGACCCCGGGCAGCAGCCCGCCCAGGCCCGGCTTGGCCCCCTGGCTGAGCTTCACCTCGAGCGCCCGGATCGGCGCCTCCGCGACCAGGTCCTTGAGCCGCTGCAGGTCGAAGCGGCCCTGCTCGTCGCGGCAGCCGAAGTACGCCGTACCGATCTGGTAGATCAGCTCGCCGCCCTTGCGGTGGTACGGCGACACGCCCCCCTCGCCGGTGTTCTGCAGGCAGCCCGCCAGCGCGGCCCCGCGGTTCAGCGCCTCGACGGCGTTGCCCGATAGGGAGCCGTAGCTCATGCCCGAGATGTTCACCACCGAGTCGGGGCGGAAGGCCTTCGCGCGGCCCCGCGCGGCGCCGAGGACCTTGGCGCAGGGCAGCCACACCTCCTGCCCGGCCTTGGGATGGGAGCGCGCGACGGCGCGGCCGAACGTGGCGTGCTTGACGACCGGATAGCCGAACGTGTGCTCGACGTCGTTGTTCGTGCCGAAGCCGAAGTAGTTGTTCTCCAGCTTCGAGGAGGCGTAGACCCAGCGCCGCTGGTCGCGGCTGAACGGCCGCTCCTCGTCGTCACCGGCCACGATGTACTGCCGGAGCTCGGGCCCGATGGACTCGATCCAGAACCGGGCGTGCCCGATCACCGGGAAGTTGCGCAGGATCGCGTGCCTGCGTTGCAGCAGGTCGTGGGCAGCGACCCCGGCCGTCGCGACGGCGGCGACAGCGGGGACGGCCCTTCGAAGCCAAGCCATGGCCGCAGTCTGCGCCTGTCGACCGAGCGGACGCTAGAGGTTCCTGACCGGTTTTCTCCCCTACCGGCATGTCGGAGCTACCCAGAGTGCTTAGATAATCCCGCTGAGTGACCGGCTGCCGAGGGGGCGCCCGTGAGCGGCACCCCTGGCCCCGCGGTGTCCGTCCGGGGGTTCCCGCCGGACGCCCTGCCCGACGGGGAGCTGGTGCAGGCGCAGCACCGGCTGGCCCTGGAGCCGGTGCCGCAGCTGGTCGCGCTGGCCCGCGACTTCGTCCGCCAGCACGTGCCCGCACTGACCGACGACACGTACGACACCGTGCTGCTGCTGACCAGCGAACTGGTGACCAACGCGATCCTGCACGCGCGGACGGCCCTGGAGGTGGGCATTACCGTGACCCCACGGTGCCTCGTAGTCACCGTGTTCGACCTGGACCTGGGACATCGGGAGCTGCCCTCGCCCGAGGTGCGCGAGGGAGGCCGGGGCCTGGTGCTCGTGACCGCACTGGCGCACGCCTGGGCGATGCACCGACCGACGGACGGCGGCAAGACGGTCTGGTTCCGCGTCCGGCGGGACGAGGAAGGGGCGACGTGAGCAGCTCGGAGTTCGACGCGGATCCCGTCCCACGAAGCGGCGGGGCGCCGGTCCTGGGCGAGGACGGCGGTGAGGTCGGGGGGTCGGTCCCGAAGCTGGTGACCGGCATCCCCGGCTTCGACGTCCTGACCATGGGCGGCCTGCCGCAGGGGCGGGCCACGGTGCTGGCCGGCCAGGCGGGCAGCGCCAAGACGGTGTTCGCGGGTCAGTTCCTCGCCGAGGGGATCCGCCGCGGCGAGCCGGGCGTGTTCGTCAGCCTCGAAGAGCCCACCAGCGATCTGCGCGCCAACCTGCAGACCCTCGGCCACGACATCCCCGCCTGGGAGGCGGCGCAGGACTGGCGGTTCGTCGACGCCTCGCCGCTGGTGCAGCTCGGGTCGGCGAGCCCGGCCATCGAGCCCTACCGGCTGGAGACGCTCGCGGCGCAGATCAGCCACGCCGTCGACGCCACGGGAGCGCGACGGCTGGTGCTCGACAGCCTGAACGCGGTGCTGGCCCTGCACGACGACCCGGTGACGGCCCGGCAGCTCCTGCGCGCGCTGATCTCGTCGATGCGCGCCCTCGGGCTGACGATCGTGCTCACGGTGGAGACGAGCCACGACCCGGCGCGCGCGCTGTCCTCGTACGGCATCGAGGAGTTCGTCGCCGACAACGTGGTGCTGCTGCACAACATCCGCGAGGGCCGGGTACGCCGGCGCACCGTCGAGGTGCTCAAGATGCGCGGCGCGATGCACCACAAGGGCGAGGCGTCGTTCACCGTGCTGCCCGGACGCGGCGTGGTGGTGCTGCCGACGTCACGCCGGACCCGGGTCGTGGGGGCGGCGGAGCGGCGCATCACCTCGGGCAACGAGGGACTGGACGCGATGCTGCACGGCGGGCTGCAGGACGCGTCGGTCGCCCTGGTCGCCGGGCCCACGGGCACGGGCAAGACGCTGCTCGCCACCGAGTTCCTCGCCGGCGCCTGCGAGGCGGGCCAGCGCGGGCTGCTGCTGGCGTACAGAGGAGTCACACGACCAGGTGCTGCGCAACGCGGCCGGCTGGGGTCGCGACTTCGCCGGGTACGAGGAGCGCGACGTCCTCCGCGTGAGCACGTTCTCCCCGACGCGGCCTCGCTGGACGACCACCTCGTCGAGATCCAGGACGTCGTGGCGCGATTCGGACCGACGAGGGTCGCGGTCGACAGCCTCTCGTCGCTGGAGCGGCTCGGCACCAGCGAGTCCTACCGGGAGTTCGCCACCCGGCTGACCTCGTTCCTCAAACACGAGCAGATCGCCACCCTCTTCACGCTCGCCTCGGCCGGGTTGCCCAGCCAGGCCACGGCCTCCGAGGCCCACATCACCGCGCTGGCCGACGCGATCGTGCTGCTGCGCCACGTCGAGGTCGACAGCACCATGCGCCGGGCGGTGGCGGTGCTCAAGCTGCGGGGCAACGCGCACGAGGACCGCATCCGCTCGTTCACGATCAGCGGCGGCGGCATGCAGGTGGGCGAGCCGTTCACCGGGGTCGCGAGCGTCATCTCGTCGCTGTGACCCGCTGCTAGCCGAGCGGTCGGGCGAGCTGCGAGACGCAGTCGCGCCCGCCGGTCTTGGCCTGGTACATCGCCCGGTCGGCGACCTCCAGCAGTGCCCCGGCGGGCAGCGGAGCGGTGGTGCTGGCCACGCCGATGCTCGCCGTCACCCCGGTGGCGCCCCCCGCGGCGCGGACGGCCTCCCGGATGCGGTCGGCGGCTGCGCCGGCGACAGCGGACGGGGTCCCGGGCAGGAGGACGGCGAACTCGTCACCGCCGAGCCGACCGAGACTGTCGGTCTCCCGGATGGCGTTGCGCACGGCGCGGGCCACCTCGACGAGGACGAGGTCGCCCGCAGCGTGGCCCTGGCCGTCGTTGACGTGCTTGAACCCGTCCAGATCGAGCAGCAGCACCGACAGGGGCCACTCGGGGCTCGCTCCCGCCGCCAGGTCGTCGAGCCGAGCTTGCAGAGCGCCGCGGTTCAGGCAGCCGGTGAGGGCGTCGGTCTCCGCGAGCGTGGCGAGACGTTGCGCTGCAGCTGCTGCTGGTCCTAGGTGTCCCACTGGTTGCGGGAGGCCCACCACGTCATGACGCAGAACAGGACCAGCACGGAGGCGGTCAGGCTGGCCAGCGCCGCCGGAGGGGGAGCGACGGCGACGACTGCGAGGTAGGCGAGGACCATGACGGCACCCATCAGCGCCACCCCGAGCGGCGGATAGGCGAGCCCGGCGAAGGTCAGGGTCACGAACAGCAGCAGCACCAGCGGGCTGCCCGCCCCGCCGTCGATGCGCGCGGCCACCGCGATGATGGTGGTCGTCGCCGTGCTCCAGGCGTAGAACAGCAGCGAACCTCGGGGGTCACGGACGATTCGGGACACCGGCAGGGCCAGCAGTGCGGGAGACCCGACCATGGACGCGGTCGCCATGGCGAGCAGAGCCACCTGCTGGGGGCGAGCGGCGAGCAGCGCGTAGGCGATGACCACCAGCGCGCTCACCTCGGTCAGCACCACCCCGAGCCGCACGTGCCGGACCCAGAAGTGGGCCCGGTTGTCGTCGACAGCCAGCGGACGGGACAGGCGCGCGAGGAGGCCGACCCGGCGTCGACCCCGCCCGGCAGTTGCCCGCAGCCGCCTGTCGGCCCCGCACGGACCCGGACTCCTCACACCTGTGACGTCGGCCGTTGGCGCGCCGATCCTCAGCCTCCGAAGGAGGACACTTCGCCTCCTGGGGGACGGGGTTCCCCCATGATCCCGGTCAACGATCGAGCCCGAGCGTCCGTGGGTCGTTGGGGTGCTCCGCGAGTGGGTGCACCTGTACGGACATCCGGGGCCAAAGCGGCAATGAGGTCAGCGCAGCGTGCAGGGCGGAGGCGTCAGGCGCCTCCCAAAGCCCCCAGTTCGCCCAGCGGCCGGGCACCCGCCACAGCCGCTTCATCACGCCTCGTCGAGCGAGTTCCTGGCCACGGTCGAGTTCTGCGGGGAAGAGCCGCTCCTTCTCCTCTGGAGTGCCCCCGGTTTCCCGGACGGGGACGGTGAGCTGAACAGGGATCATGCCGCGGTCTCGGCCGCGCGTGGAACCGCGGTGGTCTGGTAGTCGGCGGGGCTGAGGTAGCCGAGGGTGCAGTGGCGCCGGCGGGGGTTGTAGAAGCCTTCGATGAAGGCGAAGATCGCCTGGGCGAGGTCGGCTCGGGTGGCCCAGGTCGAGCGGTCGAGTAGCTCGGTCTGCAAGGTGGCGAAGAAGGACTCCGCGACGGAGTTGTCCAGGGCGTCCCCGACCGAGCCCATGGAGCCGAGCAGTCCGGCCTCGCGCAGGCGCTGCCCGAACGCCCAAGACGGGTATTGGGCGCCGTGGTCGGCGTGATGAATCCCCCCGGGCGCAGGCCGGCGCTGCCAGAGCGCCATCTCCCACG
>JALYMT010000003.1 GCA_030773555.1 Actinomycetota bacterium
ACGTTGATGGCCACCCGCGGGCCGATCCGCTTCACCGCAGCATGCAACGACAGGCCCGGCTCCTGCTCGCGGGCCTCGCAGACCAGGCGTACCGCCCGGACCCGCAGCTCATTGGGATACTTCCTAGGTGCTGGCACTGCTCGCCCTCCGTGGGTTCAGTGCCTCCATCCTTCCCGGGGCGGTTCACCACGCCGTCCCGAGATGCAGGACTACATCAACTTCGAGGTCAAGGGCCGCGAGTGGTTCCGGCCGCTCGCCCCGCTCGTGCTCGCCGACCAGGCGCAGCGCATCTTCGACGTCGACCGCCCCGCTCCGTTCATGCAGTACGCCGCGGACGTGCGCCCGGAGTTCCGCGACCAGTTCCCCGGCATCAGGCATGTCGACGGAACCGCGCGGCTGCAGACGGTCGAGCCGGTCAATACGCCGTTCCTGCACGCCCTGCTCACCGCGTGGCACGAGCGGACCGGCTCGCCGGTGCTCATCAACACCTCGCTCAACGGTCCGGGCGACCCGTTGACGGAGACGCCGGAGCAGTCAATCGCGACCTTGCGGGCGACCGGCATGCACGCGCTCGCGCTGCCGCCATACCCCTCGTGGACCACGGACACCGGACCGGAAACGACGCAATGACCAGTGCGAAGCCCTGGCGCAACACGGAACCGGTCGACTGGCCCAACCCTCAGCTGCCCTGCGCGGGGCGTGGCTGGGCGTTCTGCTCGCGCAGCTGGGGGCGCAGCCTGCCGTCCTCGTCCAGGTAGTCCCGCCAGGACCGGCGGGGCCGGTAGCCGAGTAGCCGCTGGGCTCGCGCGGAGGTGATGCCGCTGGCATCCGGCCGGGGAAGCGGGCCGCGCAGCGGAATCGCGTTCCCGTAGTAGCGCCGCAGAATCTCCTCGAACGGCCGCCCGGTCGCGTTGTCCGGCGCGGCAACGTAGCAGATCTCGTGGCCTGGCAGATCGCTCTCGGCGGCGAGGACGAGTGCGTCGGCGAGGTCATGGCCGTCGGTGTAGGACCACAGGTCCGGCTGCAGCACGCCGGGGTCGCGCACCTGTGGTCCCAGGCTGCGCTCGTAATTGCTCTCCCACTGCACCCAGCTGGGGCGGATGGAGATGCACCGCAGATCGGAGCGGCGCACCGCCGCGTCACAGAGCTGCTCGCCGACGTGCTTGGCCAGCGCGTACGGGTCCTGCGGGCGGATCGGGTGCTCCTCGTCGATGGGGGCGTACTCCGGCAGCCAGGGGCGCTCGGCGAAGAAGAAGCCGTGCTCGGTGACGCTGGACAGGTGCACGAGCCGGCGCACCCCGAGCCGCACCGCGGCCTCGACCACGTTGAACGTGCTCATCACGTTGTTGGCGAAGACGACGTGCGCCGGATGATGCTGCGGCTCCGGAATGGCGGCCGCGTGCACGACCGCGTCGCAGCCGCGCATCAGCGCGTACGCCGACCCGGCGTCGGTGAGGTCCGCCTGCACATAGGCAGGTTCGCCCGGCAGCGGCCGCTCGTGCACCGGCGCGGCGAGGTCGGTGGCGACGACGTCGTGGCCACCGCGTTGCAGGCCTGCCACCGTCGCCCTCCCCACCCGGCCGCGCCCACCGGTCACCAACACCCGCACCGCGATTCCCCTCCCCAAACGGCCACGAGCCTGCCAGCAGAACCTCCGTCGGGGCAGGTCGCTCTCATCCTCGCCTGCCAGCCAGGTGACGATCGCTCTTCCGGCCAGGGACGGCCAGTCCTGGTCCAGTCCGCCCTGCGGCGCGCCTCGGCCCAGCAGCTACTCGCGGCCGCCCAATCGCTGCGTACCTCCAGCGAGGCGGTCGGTGCGCTGGGCCGGGCTCAGATCTGCGGCGACCTAGCGGCGGCAGCCAGGGAAGGCCGCCTGGCCGACGCGCGAAACGCGTTGCCCGAGCTGATCGCGCGCTGCACCGAGGGCACAGGCCGCCCTGACGGCCTACCAGGAGCCCGCATCCATCAGCACCCTGGTGATGTAAGCGTCCTGCAGAAACCGCTCCCGGCCGCCGGCCGCCTCGCTGGCGCCGACGCACGGGTGGCCCGAGCACTACCGGTGTTCACTGCCACCACAACGGCAGACAGCCGGTCGGCCACGCGTTGACGGGAGTCCGACCGGCTGCCGCACGGTGGTTGAGAGTCAGCGGGCCCGACGCCGGCGCCGCCACCGCCGCACGGTGCTCAGCACCAGGAGCCCCACGACCACCCCGACGGCGGGACGGATCCGCTCCATGCGCAGGTTCCCGCGCTCGTCCATGACCAGGGCGCGGGCGCTGCTCTTGCCGCGCTCCGCGACGTTGGCCGGCTTGACCCGGTCGCTGATCTCGTCGATCGTCCCGGCCAGCCGGCGCCGGGTGGCCTCGATGTCACGCTCGATGTCCTCGGCGCTGCGCGGCTCGGGCGAGCGCGTCGCCGGCGCCGGGGACGTCCCGGCACGCCGGCCCTGGTCACGATCGCTCTCGTCGCGCGGTCGCTCGTCGCGACGGCTCTCGCCGCGAGGACGCTCGTCGCGCCGCGGCTCGGGATCGCCGACCGGCGCCGCCACCGGCGCCAGCGGTGGTGCCGCCGGAGTCGACCCCGCCAGCCCGCTGGTCGTCGCCGGGTCGCTGGCGGGCACCAGCACGCTCGCTCCCCCACCGGTCCCGCCGAAGCCGTCTGCGGGCGGATCGCCGGCGGGGGCGGTCGTGGCCGACGACGACGAAGCGGTCTCCAGCGGGGCCCCGACGCCCGTCTCCCGGCCTCGGTCGAGGTCGATGAGGCGGTGCCGGCCGCCGTCGTCGAGGTCTCGGTCGGAGTCGACGTCGATTGCGCTCCCCACGGGGGCGAAGGTCGTCGTGTCGTCGAGCGTGTCGCCGCCGAAGCGCTCGCGGTGCATCTCCTGGGTGCCACCCGCGAACCGCTCGGCGTCCTCGAAGGTCGCCGTGCGGCTCGGCGCGTCGGCGTCGCCGGCAGCGGCGGCAGATGCCACCGGGAACACCGGGTTGCCGGTCGGCGGACCCGCCTCGTGGCCCGCGCCCGCGGGACCCGGGTCGTAGTCCGGCGCGGTGGCCGAGCCGGTTGCGGACGCTGGGTGCTCCGGGGTGACCGGTTGCCGGGACGCCGGCAGCACACGGGCCGTCTTGTCTGTCATCGGATCCTCCGCCATCGCATACCTCCGATCTTCCTATGCCCCGCCCGGAGCGCGAGCACGCTCCGCCAACCCGATCGGGTCAAAGCCGTACGGCAACTCCAGCCGGTGTGCCCGCAGTAACGGCTCGTTCGCGAGGATGCGGGCGGTGGGCCCGTCGGCGACGACCACCCCGTCACTGAGGATCACCGACCGCGGGCAGAGCTGCAGCGCGTACGGCAGATCGTGGGTGACCATGAGCAGGGTGACGTCGAGGCCGAGCAGGATCGCCGCCAGTTCGTTGCGGCTGGCGGGGTCGAGGTTGCTGGAGGGCTCGTCGAGCACGAGGATCTCGGGCTCCATGGCCAGCACGGTCGCGACGGCGACCCGACGACGCTGCCCGAAGCTCAGGTGGTGGGGGGCGCGGTCGGCGTGCTCGAACATGCCGACCCGCGCCAGCGCGGCCGCCACCCGGGCGTCGAGGTCGGCGCCGCGCAGGCCCAGGTTGGCCGGGCCGAAGGCGACGTCCTCGCGGACCGTCGGCAGGAAGAGCTGGTCGTCGGGATCCTGGAACACCAGGCCGACCCGCCGCCGGACCTCCCGCAGCTTCTCCCGCGAGAGGTCGGGGGTGACCGGCAGCCCGGCCACGCTCACCGTCCCCCGGCCGCCGCGCAGGATCCCGTTGAGGTGCAGGACCAGTGTGGTCTTGCCCGCGCCGTTCGGCCCGAGCAGGGCGACCCGCTCCCCCTGGTCGATGCGCAGGTCGACCCCGTAGAGCGCCTGGTGCCCGTCGGGATAGGCGTAGGCCAGGCCGCGGACCTCGAGCGAGGCGACCTCGGTCACGCCCCGGCCGCCCACGCGGAAAGCGCGACGGCCAGACCCGCCAGCGGCAAGGTGGCAGCGCTCGCCCACGCGCGCCGCGGCGCCCGCTCGTCGGAGAGCACGGGCATGTGCCCGTCGTAACCGCGGCTGAGCATGGCCAGGTGCACCCGCTCGCCGCGCTCGTAGGAGCGCAGGAACAGCGCGGACGCGGCCGCCGCGAGCACCGGCAGCTGGCGCAGGGAGCGGGCCTCGAAGCCCCGCGACTCCCGCGCGATCCGCATCCGCCGCAGGTCGTCGGTCACCACGTCGGCGTAGCGCAGCATGAACGTGGCGATCTGCACGAACAGGGTGGGCACGCGCAGCCGCTCGAGGCCACGCAGCAGCCGCCGCAGGTCCGTGGTCACGGTGAGCACGATCGCGGCCACGACACCCAGGCTCCCCTTGGCGGCCAGGTTCCATGCTCCGACCAGGCCGTTCTCCGAGAGCGACAGCCCGAGCACGTCGATCCGGGGTCCCCGCGCCACGAACGGCAGGGTGGCGGCGAAGAGCAGGAACGGCACCTCGACGGTCATCCGGCGCAGGATCAGACCGGGGGGCACGCGGGCGACCGCGGCGACGGCGGCGAGCAACGCGAGGTGCACGGCGAAGGCCCAGTACTGGCGGGCCGGCGTCGCGACCACGGTCAGGACGAACGCGACGAGCGCGACGAGCTTGCACTGCGGGGGCAGCGCATGGATCGCTGACGTGCCCGGCCGGTAGAGGGCAGCGTGCGCGGAGCCGGCTCCCACGCGGCCGGCTAGTCCATCCGACGCCGGGCGCGCAGCACCCAGGCGGCGCCCCCGGCGACTCCCAGCGTGAGCAGGACGCCGGTCACGCCGGCGAGCCCGCCGGAGAGCCGCTCGTTCTCGACGCCACGGGTGCCGTAGCCGGCGAACGGGGAGCCCGCGCTGGCCGGCTCGCGCTCGCTGGCGGCGAAGCCGAGATCCTCGGCGACCCGGTTGAGGCCATCAGGCGCGCTGCTGGCGTAGAAGCTGCCCACCCCGGCGAGCGCGAGCGCGAGCACCAGGCCGACGACGAGGACGAGAGGGATGCGGCGCATGACGGGGATCCTCCTCGGATCGGACGGTCGGGACGGTCAGACGCGGACGGGCTGGCGGACCTGCAGCTCGGGAACGAGCTGCAGGTGACGGGCGCCGTACACGAGGTCGGGGCGGGAGCTGAGGACGCTGCCCACGACGGCGGCGGTGATGGCCGCCTCGCCGAGGCCGATCAGCACGTGCCAGCTCAGCATGGCCGCCCCCAGCGCAGCGAGCGGCACCTCGGTGGTGCCGCCGAGGGCGTAGAGCAGCACGAAGACCGCGGCGGCCGCGGGCACGGAGACCAGGGCCCCGGCGAACGAGGCGGCCATGGCGCCCCGCCTGGTGCGGGGCAGGACGGCGCGCACGGCTACGAAGATGCCGTAGCCGACGGCGGTGGTGGTGAGCGACATGAGGACCACGTTGACGCCGTAGGCCGTGAGGCCGCCGTCGGCGAAGCCGAGCGCCTGCACCAGCAGCACGACCGCCACGCACAGCGCGCCCGTCCACGGTCCGACGAGGATCGCGGCCAGGGCCCCACCCATCAGGTGGCCGCTGGTGCCGATCGCGACGGGGAAGTTCAGCATCTGCACGGCGAAGACGAAGGCGGCGGTCAGGCCGGCCATCGGCGTCGTACGCTCGTCGAGCTCCCGGCGGGCTCCGCGCAGGCACGCCGCGATGCCGGCGGCCGCGACCACGCCGCACGCGGCCGACACGGGCACGTCGAGAAAGCCGTCGGGCACGTGCATGTGGTCCTCCCAGAACGAGCGGGTGAAGCTTCTGCGCAACAGTGTCGCAGTTGCACACGAGTTGCAAGTGGGAAACCGTGCCGACGTCCGCCCCCCTCATCCAAAAGGAGCAGCCATGGCCGCTGCACTCGCGCCCGGCTCCCCTGCACCGCCCTTCACCCTGCCCGACGCCGACGGGCGCGAGGCGGCCCTCGGCGACTACCGCGGCCGCCGGGTGGTCGTCTACTTCTATCCCGCGGCCTCGACTCCCGGGTGCACCACCCAGGCCGGCGACTTCCGGGACAACCTGCAGGACCTGGCCGACGCCGGCTACGCCGTCCTGGGCATCTCGCCGGACCCGCCCGAGAAGCTGCGCCGGTTCCGCGACGCGGAGAAGTTGACCTTCCCGCTGCTCTCCGATCCGGACCGCCGCGTGCTCGAGGCCTGGGGGGCGTACGGGGAGAAGAAGCTCTACGGCAAGACGGTGTCGGGGGTGCTGCGCTCGACCGTCGTCGTGGACGAGCAGGGCAGGGTGGAGCGGGCCCTCTACAACGTCAGGGCCGCGGGTCACGTCGCCCGGCTGCGCCGCGAGCTCGCCAGCCCGGCGGCTCCCTAGACTTCGCGTCCGGGGGCCGTAGCCCAACGGTCAGAGGCACACGGTTTAGGTCCGTGACAGTGTGAGTTCGACTCTCACCGGCCCCACCCGGCGTGCGTCTCCGGCAGCCGCAGCGGTTGGACACCCGGTGCCGGCCGCCCCCGTGGCGGCC
>JALYMT010000004.1 GCA_030773555.1 Actinomycetota bacterium
GCGACCGGGAGACGCTCGCCACCGGCACCCACGGCCGCCGGTTCTCGGGGGTGGCCACGACGGCGGCCTCGCTGGCGAGCGCGGTCGGGTTGCCGGCGGCGTCGACGACGACGAGCGCGCGGGCGCCCACGTCGACAGCCCGTCGCAACGCCTCCGACAGGGGCAGGTCGGCCGGCACGGGGACGGCCCGCCGGGCGAGGCCGCGCGCGGTCAGGCCCGGCACCCGCTCGCGCAGCCGGGCGACCTGCAGGGCCTGGCTGGCGCCGAGCCAGATGAAGGAGGCCACCAGCGCCAGCCACAGGATGGTGACCGGGGACACCCGCTGGAAGACCAGGAAGGGCAGGACCAGGAGCAGGGCGGCCAGGGCCCGCCCGGCCCAGCCGCTGACGCGGATGCCGGTGGTGCGCCGCCCCGTCGCCTTCCAGATCCCGGCCTGGAGCACCCGGCCGCCGTCGAGCGGCAGGCCCGGCAGGAGGTTGAACACGCCGACCGCGAGATTGGTCACCATGAGCTCGAACATCAGGACCGCGGCCACCGTCCCGGGCTCGAGGACGCGCAGGCCCAGCCAGCCCAGCCCGGCGAGCACGAGGGAGAGCAGCGGCCCGGCGAAGGCGATGAGGAACTCCCGACCGGGAGTGGCGGCTTCCTCCTCGATCTCGCTGACCCCTCCGAGCAGGTGCAGGGTGATCTGGCGGACGCGCATGCCCAGCCCGCGGGCCACCAGCGAGTGGCTGAGCTCGTGGACGAGGACCGACAGGTAGAGCAGCACGGCGAAGGCGAAGGACAGGAGGTAGCTGACCGGGGCGGCCACCCCCGCCTCCCCGCCCAGCCGGGGAGCGAACACGTAGGTGATCACCGCGGCGACGAGGAACCAGGTCGGGGCGACGTAGACGGGGATGCCGAAGGGCCGGCCCACGAGCAGGCCGCCTCCCGCGCGCGGCGCCGGGGGGTGCGACTCGGTCATGTGCGCGCCACCACCTCGGCGTGGGCGGCCGGGGTGAAGCGGCGCAGCCGCAGGCTGTTGGTCACGACGAACACCGAGCTGAGCGCCATGGCCCCGCCCGCGATCATCGGATTCAGCAGCCCGGCCGCGGCGAGCGGCAGCCCCGCCACGTTGTAGGCGAAGGCCCAGAACAGGTTGCCGCGGATGGTGGCCAGGGTGCGCCGCGACAGCCGGATGGCGTCGGCGGCGGCCCGCAGGTCCCCCCGTACGAGGACGAGGTCGCCGGCCTCGATGGCGACGTCGGTGCCGGTGCCCATGGCCAGGCCCAGGTCGGCCTGGGCGAGTGCGGCCGCGTCGTTGACGCCGTCACCCACCATCGCCACGACGGCGCCCTGCTCCTGGAGGTCCCTGACCACCTCGACCTTGCCGGCCGGCAGGACACCGGCGACCACCCGGTCGATGCCGAGCTCGCGCGCGACGGCTCGGGCGACGGCCTCGGCGTCGCCGGTGAGCAGCACAGGGGTGAAGCCGAGGCGCCTCAGCTCGTCGACGGCGGCCCGGCTGGTGGGCCGGAGGGTGTCGGCGACCGCGAGCGTCCCGCGGACCTGCCCGTCCCAGGCGACGACCACGGCGGTCTGACCGCGCTCCTCGGCGGCGCGGACCGCGTCCGCGACCTCCGTCGGCAGCTCCAGGCCCTCCTCCTGGAGCAGCCCGGGGCGTGCGACCTGCACCCGCCGGCCCTCGACCTCGCCTCGGATCCCGGAACCGGCGAGGGCGACGAAGTCCTCGACCGGCGGCAGCGCACCCACCTCCGCGGCGGCGGCGGCCGCGATGGCGCGCCCGATGGGATGCTCGGAGGCTGCCTCCACGGCACCCGCCACCCGCAGGACGGCGACCCGGTCGAGGCCGCGGGCGGGCACGACCGCGACCAGGCTCATCCGGCCCGTGGTCACCGTGCCCGTCTTGTCGAGCACCACGGTGTCCACGCGGCGGGTCGACTCCAGCACCTCCGGACCCTTGATCAGGATGCCGAGCTGGGCGCCGCGCCCGGTTCCCACCAGCAGGGCGGTCGGGGTGGCCAGGCCCAGCGCGCAGGGGCAGGCGATGATCAGCACGGCCACGGCTGCGGAGAAGGCGGTCGTGGCCGGGGCGCCGGCGCCGAGCCAGAAGCCCAGGGTGCCGACGGCGAGGGCGATCACGACGGGGACGAAGACGCCCGCCACGCGGTCGGCGAGCCGCTGGACCTTCGCCTTGCCGTTCTGTGCGTCGGTGACCAGCTGGGCCATGCGGGCCAGCTGGGTCGCCTCGCCCACTCGGGTGGCGCGCACGACCAGTCGGCCGCCGGCGTTGACGGTCGCCCCGACGACGGCGTCGCCCGGCCCCACCTCGACGGGCACCGACTCCCCGGTGAGCATGCTCGCGTCGACGGCCGAGACCCCCTCCTCGACGACGCCGTCGGTGGCGACCTTCTCTCCGGGGCGCACCACGAAGCGGTCGCCGACGCGCAGCTGCCCGATGGGCATCCGCTGCTCGGAGCCGTCGCGCAGCACGGCCACGTCGCGCGCCCCCAGCTCCAGCAGGGCGCGCAGGGCCGCGCCCGCGCGCCGCTTCGAGCGGGCCTCCGCGTAGCGGCCGGCCAGCAGGAACGTCGTCACCCCCGCCGCCACCTCGAGGTAGATGCTGGCGCTGCTGTCGCGGCTGCCGACGGTCAGCTCGAACGGGTGGGTCATGCCGAGGACCCCGGCGTCGCCGAGGACCAGGGCGTACAGCGACCAGCCGAACGCCGCTAGCGTGCCCAGGGAGACCAGCGCGTCCATGGTGGCGGTGGCGTGCCGCGCATTGCGCCAGGCCGCGCGGTGGAACGGCCAGCCGCCGTACGCGACGACGGGCGTGGCGAGGATCAGCGAGAGCCACTGCCAGTAGCGGACCTGCAGGGCGGGCACCATCGCCATCGCGACCACGGGGACGGTGAGCACCAGGGAGATTCCCAGCCGCCGGCGCAGCGTACGCGAGGCGTCATCGGCCGCCGCGCCATCGGTGCTCGTCTCGGGGGGCGCGGGCGGTGCGGCGGTGTAGCCGGCGCGCTCCACGGCCGCGACGAGCTCGTCGACGCCCACGACGTCGGGATAGGCGACCCTGGCCTTCTCGGTGGCGTAGTTGACCGTCGCCGTGACCCCGTCGAGCTTGTTGAGCCGCTTCTCCACCCGGGCGGCGCAGGAGGCGCAGGTCATGCCGCCGATGCGCAGCTCGACCTGCTGCCCGCGCTCGCTCGCGGCGCTCCGCCCGGCGGCGCTCACCGCGCGCCGTCCGGCCCCGCGAGCTCGTAGCCCGCCTCCTCGACCGCTTCGCGGACCGCCGCCTCGTCGAGGGGGGAGTCGCTGCTGACGGAGACCGCCCCGCTCCCGAGGTCGACGGTGACGTCGCGGACGCCGGGGAGCTGGCCGACCTCCTCGGTGACCGCGCTGACGCAGTGCCCGCAGGTCATGCCGACGACGGTGTAGGTGGTGGTGCTCATGCGCGGATGCCTCCATCTGACGGGAAAGGGGGGAACGGGGAGCGGGTCAGGACCGAACCAGCCGGGCGATCGCCTCGGAGGCCTCGTGCACCTTGTGCTCGGCGTCGGGGCCGCCGGCAGCCGCGGCCTGCACCACGCAGTGCCCCAGGTGCTCCTCGAGCAGCCCGAGCGCGACCGACTGCAGCGCCTTGGTCATGGCCGAGACCTGGGTGAGGATGTCGATGCAGTACTGCTCCTCCTCGACCATGCGCTGGAGGCCGCGGGCCTGCCCCTCGATGCGGCGCAGCCGCTTGAGGTAGTCGTCCTTGCGGGAGATGTAGCCGTGTCCCGCGGTCGTCGACGCATCGCCCGTCACGCCCTCCATGTGCACACCCTCCTGCTCGCCGGCACGGTCCCCTTCAGCTTACCCCCCTGGGGTAATTCGGCTGTGCACAGGCGCCGTCGCGCCGGAAATGTTGTCGGTGCCCTCGGCTATCGTCGCTGCCATGGAGGACCGCATCACATCGGTGCAATTCGCGAACCCGGCAGCTGCGTCACCGGCGGGTGTGGGCGATGCGCTCCCGCACCCGCCCGAGCTGCCGGTCCTGGGCTCGCTGTCGCCCTCCCGGGCCGCCGACTTCCTCACCTGTCCCCTGCTCTACCGCTTCCGCGTCATCGATCGCCTGCCCGAGTCGCCCAGCCCGGCAGCCACCCGGGGCACGGTCGTCCACGCCGTTCTCGAGCGGCTCTTCGACCTGCCCGCTGCCGACCGCACCCCCGAGCGCGCGACGGCGCTGCTCGAGCCCGAGTGGCGGCGCATGCTCGAGGACGATCCGCAGCTGGCGGCCCTGTTCGCCGACGACCCCGAGGGTGCCGCTGTCGCGCAGTGGCTCGCCAGCGCCGCCGCCCTCGTCGACAGCTACTTCTCTCTCGAAGACCCCCGCCGGCTCGAGCCCACGGAGCGGGAACTCTACGTGGAGACCGTCATCGACGTGGGGCAGGCGTCGGGCCTGCGCCTGCGCGGCTACGTCGACCGGGTTGACGTGGCTTCCTCCGGGGCGGTCCGCGTCGTCGATTACAAGACCGGCAAGGCCCCCGGACCCGGATTCGAGGGGCGGGCCATGTTCCAGATGCGCTTCTACGCGCTGGTGCTCTGGCGCCTGCGCGGTGAGGTGCCGCGCCTGCTCCAGCTGCTCTATCTGGGCAGCGGCGAGGTGCTGCGCTACGAGCCCGACGAAGCCGACCTGCGCGCGACCGAGCGCAAGCTGGCCGCGCTCTGGCAGGCGATCCGGCGGGCCGAGCAGAGCGGCAACTGGCAGCCGCGCCCGAGCCGGCTGTGCGACTGGTGCGAGCACCGCGACACCCTGTGCCCCGCCTTCGGCGGCACCCCCCCACCGCTGCCGGCGCCCCGGGTCCAGCCCGAGCTGCCGTAGCCCACCCGGCCGCTGCCTGCAGGGCCGATTGTCGGGATGCCCCCATAGCGGGCGACCGCCGGGGCTTTCTAGGGTGATCGCACTCCGACCTCCATGGGGGCTCCATGGGGGATTCCATGAGCGAGACGGCACCAGCTGCGCCAGGAGTCGAGGCCAGGGCCGCAGCGGCCCGCACGGCAAGCCTGACCAAGGTCTACGGGCAGGGCGAGACCCGCGTGGTGGCGCTCGACGCGGTCACCGTCGCCTTTCCCCGGGGCGAGTTGACTGCGATCATGGGCCGTCGGGGTCGGGGAAGTCGACCCTGATGCACTGCCTGGCCGGCCTCGACACCGCCTCCAGCGGCGCGGTCTTCATCGGTGACGTCGACCTCACCACCTTGAGCGACAAGCGCCTCACCCGGCTGCGACGCGACGCGGTGGGCTTCGTGTTCCAGTCCTACAACCTGCTGCCGACCCTCACCGCGCTGGAGAACATCACGCTGCCGATGGACCTCGCCGGGCGCAAGCTCGACGCGGACGCGCGAGCGTGGCTGGACCGGGTCATCGACACCCTCGGCCTGCGCGACCGGCTGCACCACAAGCCCACGGAGCTCTCGGGCGGCCAGCAGCAGCGCGTGGCCTGCGGCCGGGCGCTGGCCTCGCGCCCGCAGATCGTCTTCGCTGACGAGCCCACCGGCAACCTGGACTCGCGTGCCGGTGCCGAGGTGCTCGGCTTCCTGCAGGGCTCGGTCCGCCAGCTCGGGCAGACCGTGGTCATGGTCACGCACGACCCGGTCGCGGCCTCGTACGCCGACTCCGTCCTCTTCCTGGCCGACGGGCGCATCGTCGACTCGATGCGCGAGCCGACGGCCGACAACGTGCTCGAGCGCATGAAGCGCTTCGACGCCGCGGGCCGGCGTCCTGACATGCTCCGAGCCACCCTCAAGGGGCTGCTCGCGCACAAGCTGCGCCTGGGGCTGAGCGCCGTCGCCGTGCTGCTCGGCGTAGCGTTCGTCGCCGGCACCCTGATCTTCACGGACACGCTGGGCAAGGCGTTCCGCGACCTCACGAACGCGACCGCCGCCGACATCACCGTGACCCAGCGGACGAGCTTCGACAGCACGTTCGGCCCGCCCGGCACGACCGCCGTCACCTCCGTCCCCGAGGAGGTGCGGGCTGCCGTCGCCACCGTCGACGGGGTCGAGGCGGCCGACGGCGACCTCACCGTCAACGGCGTCCAGTTGATCGGCAGGGACGGCAAGGTCGTCGGCAGCGCCGGGGGCGCGCCCGGCGTCGGCACCAACTGGTACGTGAGCGAGGGCTCGCCGCTCTCCCTCGAGGAGGGACGTGCGCCCGAACGGGCGGGCGAGATCACGGTCGAGCGCGGCACGGCGGAAAAGGCCGGGGTCGCCGTGGGCGACTCGGTCCGCGTCCTGCTGCCCCAAGGCCAGCCCGTGGAGGCACGGGTCGTCGGCATCATGAACTTCGAGGGCAATCTCCTCGGAGCGACGCTCGTCGCCTTCAACACCGCGACCGCCCAGGACCTCCTCCTCGAGCCCGGCCGCTGGACCAGCGTCGTGGTCACCGCCGATGACGGCCTCGACCCCACCCGACTGCGCGAGCGCGTCACCGCAGCCCTTCCCGGCGACTACACCGCGAAGACCGCCGAGGAGGTCGCCGCCGAGGCGCAGGTGGGGCTGGCGGACTTCCTCACGTTCATCAACGTCTTCCTGCTCGTCTTCGCCGGCATCGCGCTGTTCGTCGGATCGTTCATCATCCTCAACACCTTCTCGATGCTCGTCGCCCAGCGCACCCGCGAGCTCGCCCTGCTGCGCGCACTCGGCGCGCGCCGAGCGCAGGTGGTCCGCTCCGTGCTGCTCGAGGCCGCGGTGGTCGGCCTGGTCGGCTCGGCCCTGGGGCTGGCTGCCGGCGTCCTGCTGGCCTACGGGCTCGAGGCCCTGTTCGGCGCCTTCGGCCTCGAGATCGGCAGCGGCCCGCTGCTCGTCGACACCGGCACCATCCTGACTTCCCTCGTCCTGGGCACCGTGGTCACCGTCGTCGCCGCCCTCGGACCCGCCGTCCGGGCCTCGCGGGTCGCCCCGGTCGCCGCGATGCGCGATGACGTGGCGATGGCTCCCAAGGGGCTCCGGCTCCGCGGCGGCCTCGGTGCCCTCCTGACGGTGGGTGGCGCGGTGCTGCTCGCCGTCGGCCTGCTCGCCGACGGCGCGGCGTCGGGGATCGCCGTCGGTGTCGGGGTGCTGCTCGTCCTCGTGGGCGCAGCGGTGCTGGCACCCGTGCTCACCCGCCCGGTCATCGGCTCGCTCGCCGTGGCCTATCCGCGGCTGTTCGGCGCCGTCGGCCGGCTCGGGCGCGACAACGCCCAGCGCAACCCGCGCCGCACGGCGGCGACGGCCTCTGCCCTGATGATCGGGCTTGCCCTAGTGGGGGCGATCGGCACCCTGGCCGCGTCCACGAACGCCTCCATCGACCGGGTGGTCGATCGGGCCCTGGGAGCCGACTTCGTCGTCTCCAACGCGACGAACACCCCGTTCAGCACCGAGGTCACGGCCGGCATCCGCTCCGCGCCGGGGGTGGCGACCGTGAGCCCGGTCCGCTTCGGCCGGGTCCAGATCGACGGTGACGACGAGTTCCCCCTCGCCATCGATCCAGCCACGATCGACGAGGTGGTGGCGATCGACTACGTCAGCGGCTCCACCGACGCCGTCGCTGACGACGGGCTCCTCGTCGATGCCTCCACCGCCCCCGCAGGGCTGGCGGGTGGGTGATCCCGTGACGGTCGCCTTTCCGCTGGGGGAGAAGCAACTGCGGCTCGGCGGTGTCTACGAGGACAACGTGCTACTCGGGCCGCTCGTCGTCAGCCTGCCGACCCTGCAGGCCGGCACGGGCATCGACCAGGACAACTTCGTCTATGTCGGGACCGCCCCTGGCGCCGACCCGGCGGCGGTGAAGGCCGACATCGAGACCCGGTTGCGCGCCTATCCGAACCTGTCGCTGAAGGACCAGACGGAGTACAAGGACGAGCAGAAGGGCCAGGTCGCCCAGCTGACCTCGATCATCTACGGCCTGCTCGGGCTGTCGGTGCTGATCGCGGCGCTCGGCATCGTGAACACCCTCGCGCTCTCCGTGCTCGAGCACACCCGCGAGATCGGGCTCCTGCGGGCGGTGGGCATGAGCCGCTGGCAGCTCCGCCGGATGGTGTGGCTGGAGTCCGTCGTGATCTCGCTGTTCGGGGCGGTGCTCGGACTGGTCATCGGCATCGGCTTCGGTGTCGCCCTGCAGCGGGCCCTCGCCAACGACGGCATCTCCGAGCTCGCCGTGCCCGCCGTGCAGCTGCTCGTCTTCCTCGTCATCGCCGCGCTGATCGGTGTGCTCGCGGCCCTGTGGCCCGCGCAGCGCGCCGCCCGCCTCGACGTGCTGCGAGCCATCGCCTCGCAGTAGGTCCGCTCACCCGTGCAGCGGGTCGGCGACGGGGAGGCCCGGCAGCTCCGGTGCCGGGGCTGGCCCGGCACCCGTGCCGGCAGCCGATCCGCGGTCCGACAGGGAGCCGCCGGCGTGTGGGTCCCGCGAGGCCGCGCTGGCCCCGATCCGCCCGTCCCTGACGTCCTCCGCCCAGTGGCAGGCCACCAGGCGGCCCGGTCCGAGCGGGCGCAGCGCCGGCACCTCGTCGGCGCAGCGGGTCGGCTGCCGGAAGGGGCAGCGGGTGTGGAAGCGGCACCCCGATGGCGGATCGGCCGGCGAGGGCAGGTCGCCGTGCAGCAGGATGCGCTCGCGCCGATCCTCGACGGCGGGGTCGGGGATCGGGATCGCCGACATGAGCGCGATCGTGTACGGGTGCAGCGGCGCGAGGTAGAGATCCTCGGACGGGGACTGCTCCACGAGGGTGCCGAGATACATCACCCCGATCACGTCGGAGATGTGCCGGACGACGGCGAGGTCGTGGGCGATGACGAGATAGGTCAGCCCGAGCCGCTGCTGCAGCTCGTCGAGCAGGTTGAGGACCTGGGCCTGGATGGAGACGTCGAGGGCCGACACCGGCTCGTCGGCGATGATGAGATCGGGGTCGAGGGCCACGGCCCGGGCGATGCCGAGGCGCTGGCGCTGCCCACCGGAGAACTCGTGCGGATAGCGGCTCGCGGCACTGGCCGGCAGACCCACCGCGTCGAGCAGCTCGCGGACCCGCTGCGCGCGCCCCACGCGCCCGCCGGCCACGGCGTGCGCCCGCAGCGGCTCGGTGAGCAGCGACTCCACGCTCTGCCGCGGATCGAGGCTCGCCATCGGGTCCTGGAACACCATCTGCATGCGCCGGCGCATCCGGCGCAGCTCCTCGCCGCGCAAGCGGGCCACGTCGACCCCGTCGAACACCACGCTGCCGCCGGTGGGCTCCACCAGTCGCAGCACCGCCCTGCCCAGGGTGCTCTTGCCGCAGCCGGACTCCCCCACCAGGCCGTACGTCGCGCCGCGGGGTACGTCGAGGTCGACGCCGTCGACGGCTCGGACGTGCCCGACCGTACGGTCCAGGACGACTCCCCGCTTGATCGGGAAGTGCACCTGCAGGCCGCGCACCGCGAGCAGGACGTCGTCGCTCACCGCGCCGCCTCGGCCACCTGCTGCTCCAGCGTCAGGGGGTTGTGGCAGCGCAGCAGCCGCATCCCCGGAGCGTCGCGATCGGGCCGGAGATCGGGGGTCACCTGCACGCAGGTGTCGAGCCGGTTGCCGCAGCGGTAGGCGAAGCCGCAGCCCTGGCTCCACGGGAACACCTCGGTCGGCGAGCCCGGAATCGGGTGCAGCGGCTCCCCCCGGCCGGCGTCGAGCCGGGGGACGGAGGCGAGCAGACCGCCGGTGTAGGGGTGGCGGGGGGCGGCGAACAGGGGGTGGCGGGCTGCGGACTCGACGATGCGTCCGCCGTACATGACGTTGACCGTGTCGCAGAGGCCGGCGACGACGCCGAGGTCGTGGGTGATCAGGAGCAGCGCGGCGCCCGAGTCCGCGACCAGCTCGCGGAGCAGCTCGAGGATCTGCGCCTGGATGGTGACGTCGAGGGCGGTCGTCGGCTCGTCGGCGATCAGCAGGCGGGGCCGGCAGGCGAGGGCGATGGCGATGAGGGCGCGCTGGCGCATGCCGCCGGAGAGCTGGTGGGGATACTCCCGCAGCCGCCGGCCGGGGTCGGGGATGCCGACGCGGCGCAGCAGGGAGGCGGCCTCCTCGCGGGCGGCCCCGCCGGACATGCCCCGGTGACGCTCGAGCACCTCGGTCACCTGGCGTCCGATCGGGACGACCGGGTTGAGGGAGGTCATCGGGTCCTGGAAGACCATGGCGATCTCGCTGCCGCGCAGGTCGCGCATGGCGTCCTCGCTCAGCTGCAGGAGCTGACGCCCGTCGAAGACGACGTCGCCCTCGATGCGAACTCCGCGCCGGGGCAGCAGGCGCATCATCGCGAGGGAGGAGACGCTCTTGCCCGACCCGGACTCCCCCACCAGTCCGACGGTCTGGCCGGCGTCGATGTCGTAGCTGACCCCGTCGACGGCGCGGACGTCACGCCGCCCCCGCCGGGTGAAGGTGATGCGCAGGTCGCGCACCTCGAGCAGCGCCACCGGGCCTACCTCCGGAACCGGGGATCGAGCGCCTCGCGTAGCGACTCCCCCAGCAGCGTGAAGCCCAGCGCGGACAGCACGATCGCGATGCAGGGGAGAAACGCCAGATGCGGGGCCACCGCCAGCACGTTCTGGCTGTCGGCGAGCATCCGGCCCCACTCCGGCACGCCCGGGTCGTCGGTGCCCAGGCCGAGGAAGCTCAGCGCGGCGGCGTCGATGATCGCGGTGGCGAGCAGGAGCGTGCCCTGCACCAGCACCGCCGACAGCGAGTTGGGCAGCACGTGACCGAGCACGACGTTGCGCCGGCGGACTCCGAGGCTCGTGCTGGCGAGCACGTAGTCCCTGCCACGTTGCGACAGCATCGACCCGCGCAGCAGCCGGGCGAAGATCGGCACGGCGGGGACGGCGATGGCGATCATGAGAGCGAGCCGGTTCTTGCCCAGCAGGGCGGCGACGCCGATGGCGAAGATCAGCCCCGGGATCGCCAGCATGATGTCGACGATCCGCATGACCAGCCCGTCGACCCAGCCGCCGAAACCGCCGGCCAGCACGCCGAGCAGGCCGCCGGCGGCGAAGCCGATCACCGTCGACCCCACGCCGATGAGCAGGGACTGGCGGGCACCGAAGAGCAAGCGGGAGAGCTCGTCGCGGCCCAGGGCGTCGACTCCGAGCAGGTGCTCGCCGGAGGGCCCCGGGATGAGCCCCGGCCGGATGTCGCGCAGGCGCACCTGCGCGACCGGATCGTAGGGGGCGAGCAGCGGGGCGAGCGCCGCGACGGCGACGAACAGGGCGATGAGCACGAAGCCCGCGATCGCCGCCGGGTTGCGGCGCAGCCGACGCCACGCCTCCTGCCGGATGCTGCCCCCGGACTCCTCGTCCCGCAGGGGAGTCTCGGCGAGGATCTCACTGGCCTGAATGGCGCTCACGACACCCGCACCCGGGGGTCGAGCAGGCCGTAGGAGATGTCGACCAGCAGGTTCACGACCACGTAGATGACGGCGATGATGAGGATGACGCCCTGGATCGCGGAGTAGTCACGGGTGTCGATCGCGGTGCGCAGGTAGGTGCCGATGCCGGGCAGGGCGAACACCGTCTCGGTGAGGATGGCGCCGGAGAGCAGCAGGCCGGCCTGCAACCCGATGGTGGTCGACACCGGCAGCATCGCGTTGCGCAGCACGTGGCGGCGGCGGATCACGCCCCGCTCCAGCCCCTTCGCCTCGGCCGTGCGGACGTAGTCCTCGTTGAGGACATCGAGCACCGAGGCACGGGTGATCCGCACGATGATGGCCAGCGGAATCGAGGCGAGCGCGATCGCGGGCAGCACCAGATGCTTCAGGGCGTCCCAGAACGCGGTCGGGTCACCCGTGATCAGGGAATCGAGCAGGAAGAACCCGGTGGGGTGATCGGCGAACAGCCGCGGATCCTGCCGGCCGAACGCGGGCAGCCAGCCCAGCCGGACCGCGAAGACGTACTTGAGCAGGAACGCCAGGAAGAACACCGGGATGGTCACGCCGATCAGCGAGGCCACCACCGAGACGTTGTCGAGCCAGGTGCCGAAGCGGTGAGCGGCGAAGTACCCGAGGGGAATGCCCACCACCACCGCCAGGAGCAGCGCGGCGACCGTCAGCTCGACGGTCGCCGGAAAGCGTTCCCAGAACTCCGTCAGGACCGGCCGGTTGGAGCGCACCGAGGTGCCGAGATCGAGCCGGACCGCCCGCTGCACGTACGCGAGGTACTGCTGCCACAGCGGGCGGTCCAGGCCGTAGATCCGGGCGAAGCGCTCCCTCGCCCCCGGCGTCGCCCGCTCCCCCAGCAGGGACGCCACCGGGTCCCCGGGCAGCGCGCGCACCCAGAAGAACAGGAGCAGCGAGAGCCCGAAGAGGATCGGGACGAGCAGGATCAGCCGGCGGACGACGAACCGCGCCATCTCACCTGCCCGAGACCGTGACCAGCGAGAAGTCCTCGTTGTTGACCGGGCTGGGGACGTAGCCGTTCACGCCGGTACGGAAGGCGATGCGCGGCTTGGTGTGGACGTAGGGGATGGCCGGCAGCTCCCGCATGATGTCGGCGTTCGCCTGCCGGTAGATGGCCTCGCGCTTGCCCTGGTCGGTCTCCTTCAGGGCGTCCGCGAGAGCCGACTGGATCTTCTCGTTGCGGAAGTTGCCGAACTGGGGCTTGGGTCGGCCGAAGAACACGCCGCTCCAGTTGTCGGGGTCGCCGTAGTCACCGGTCCACCCGAGCAGGTGCATCGACCCCGCCTTGCCGGTGTCAGCGGCGTTGAGGTAGTCGGGGTCCCACTTCGCCGCCTTGGGGACGACGGTGAACCCGACCTTCTCCAGGTCGGCCTTGATGATCTCGAAGTTCTTCACCGGGTCGGGCATGTACGGGCGGCTGACGTCGGTGGGGTACCAGAACTCGACGGAGGGGTTGGACGCGCCCGCCTCGCTGAGCAGCTGCCGGGCCTTGTCCGGGTTGTACTCGTACTTCGGGACGTCGGGGTTGTGGCCCCACAGGCTCGGCGGCTGGAACTGGGTGGCGACCTCCGCCCCTGGCGGGTAGTTGGCCTGCAGGAGCTGCTCGCGGTTGATCGCGTGAGCGACCGCCTGGCGGACCCGGACGTCGTCGACCGGCTTCTGCTTCACGTTGAAGCCGACGTAGCCGATGTTGAAGGCGGGCCGCTCCAGGATCTGGAAGCCGTTGCCTCGCAGCGCATCGACGTCGGCGGGGGCCACGAGGTCGTAGCCGTCGATGCCGCCGGACTCCAGCGCCTGCCGGCGCCCGTTGCCGTCGGCGATGGGCTTGAAGACCAGCCGGGAGAGCGACGCCTTCTTGCCCCAGTAGTCGTCGTTGCGCGCCATCGTGAGCTGGTTGTTGCGCTCCCACTTCTCCAGCTTGAACGGGCCGGTGCCGATGGGGTGTTCGGTGCCGAAGGTGCCGGTGAAGCTCGGCGACTCGGCCGTGCCGCCCACCTGGTCGGCGCCGTACTGCTGCAGGGCCTTGGGGCTGGCGATCGAGAAGGCGGGCAGCGTCAGGGCGGGGATGAACGTGCTGTTGGGTCGGGACAAGGCAATGACGGCCGTGGTGTCGCCCTGCGGCGTGCACGACGAGTAGAGGCTCTCGGGAGTCTCGGGGTCCTCGTTGTTCTTGAACCCACCGAAGATCGTCCGCCAGTAGTACGCCACCGCGTCGGACTGCTGCACGCCCTTGAAGTTGTACCAGCGGTCGAAGTTGGCGCACACGGCCGCCGCGTTGAACGGCTCGCCGTCGTGGAACTTCACTCCGGAGCGCAGGTTGAAGGTGTACGTGCGCCCGTCGGGGCTGGCCTGCCACCGCTCGGCGAGCAGCGGCTCCACATCGGTGCCGCCCTCCTTCGTGGTCACCAGCGTCTCGAACAGCTGGCGGATGGCGCGGATGGACTCCCCGTCGCTGACGTAGGCGCCGTCGATGATGACCGGGTCCGTGGAGGTGCCGAAGACAAGCGTGCTCGCCCGGTCACCGCCACCACCACCGCCGCTGGCCTGGCCACCGCCGCTCCCAGCGCCGCCACTGCTGCCGCCTCCGCAAGCCGCGAGCGCGCCGGTCAGCAGACCGGCCACCGCGACGGTTGCGTAGGAGCGGCGTGGGTACCTGCGTGTCCGCATCGTTCACCTCAGGGAAAGAGCCGGAAGTCGGTCGGTCCGGAGGCCAGGCACTCCGGTGGGGCGCAACCTATCGACCACGGCGGCGCGCCGGGTGGACCTCAGCGGCCGTCAAGGTCGCGATTCAGCAACGATTGCTGTGTCGGCATGGGCCCGCATCCCGCCCAGTTCGACCTCGAGCAGCGAGCGCACGACCTGCAGCCCTGCCCGAGGCTCGACGGGCACCAGGCCGCAGGGCACGCCGGCGGCCCGCAGCTCCTGCGCTCCCGGCATCCAGGTCACCGGACCTGCCCGGAGCCGCCGTGCCATGCCCGCGAGCAGCATCTCCGCCACCTGCTCCGGCGCCACCTCGCTGCCGGCCAGCTCCCGCAGGTAGCGGGCGGAGGTGCCCAGCGAGCTGCCGAGCAGGGCCCGCTGGTGCTCCGGTCCCCAGAAGCCCCCCAGTGCGGCCATGACCTCGTACTCGACGGCGAGCCAGGTCTCCTCCGTACGGACGAGCAGGCCGTCCATGTCGAACAGCACTGCCCGGAGAGCCACGGCGGGGAGTCTGACACAGCCGCTGGCCGCGAGAAGTGCGTGATGGCCTCCCTGTCCGGGGGGTCAGGTGGCGTTGAAGTACTTGGCCTCGGGGTGGTGGGCGATGATGGCGTCGGTCGACTGCTCGGGGTGCAGCTGCAGCTCCTCGGAGAGCTCGACGCCGATGCGGTCCGGGCGCAGCAGCTCGACCACCTTGGTGCGGTCGCCCAGGTCGGGGCAGGCGGGATAGCCGAGGGAGTAGCGCGAGCCGCGGTAGCCCTGGCGCAGCACCGCGTCGAGGTCGCGCTCGTCCTCGGCGCCGAAGCCGAGCTCGTCGCGGACCCGGGCGTGCCACAGCTCGGCCAGCGCCTCGGTCAGCTGCACCGAGAGCCCGTGCAGCTCCAGGTAGTCGCGGTAGGCGTTCTTCGCGAACAGCTCGGCGGTCGCCGCGGCTACCCGCCGGCCCATGGTCACCACCGTCATCGCGACCACATCGGTCTCGCCGGACTTCCGGGGCCGCCAGAAGTCGGCGAGGCACAGCCGCCGGTCGCGGCGCTGGCGGGGAAAGGTGAAGCGGCAGCGCTCGGAGCCGTCGTCGTGCAGGACGACGAGGTCGTTGACCTCGCTGACGCACGGGAAATAGCCGTAGACCACGGCCGCCTCGAGCAGCCCCTCGGTGTGCACGCGCTCCAGCCAGCGGCGCAGCCGGGGGCGCCCCTCGGCCTCCACCAGCTCCTCGTACGACGGGCCGGAGCCGCTGCGGGCACCGCGCAGGCCCCACTGGCCGAGAAAGGTGGCGCGCTCGTCGAGGTAGCCGGCGTACTCGGCCAGCGCGATGCCCCTGACCACGCGCGTCCCCCAGAACGGCGGCACCGGGACCGGGGTGTCGGTGGCCACGTCGCTGCGCCCGGCGGCCGCGGGCACGGCGAGGTCCGGGCC
>JALYMT010000005.1 GCA_030773555.1 Actinomycetota bacterium
GCCGCCGGTGCGCTGCTGCTCGGGACCCTCGCCGTGCTGGCCGGGCGCGACCGGCTCGCCGGCGCCGTGCACCAGCTGCCCGCGGTCGTCGCCCTCGTGCTCGGCGTCGTCGCCGAGACCTTCCTGCTCGCGACGGGGGCGCCGGAGGTGACGGCGTTCGTCGTGCTCGTCGTCGTCGCCGCCGGTCTGGTCGTGGCCTCGCCCCCGTCCCTCGGGGTCGTGCTGGCCGCCCTCTGGGTCGGCTGGGTCGGCTGCGTGGCGCTCCTCCTCGTCGCGCCCCCACCCCCGCACCGGGGTGTCGGCGGCTGGGGTGCCGGCCTGCTCGCGATGGTGCTCGCCACGCTGCTCGCCGCACTCGCCGCCCGGCTGCGGGCGGTCAGCGCCATGGAGACCACCGCGGCTCGGCGGGCGGCCGAGCAGGCCGACGTGCGCGATGCCCTCACCGGGGTGCTGAACCGCCGCGGCCTCGTCCTGCTCGGCTCCCCGATCGTCGAGGGGGCGCGCAGGCAGGGCGACGCGGTGCACTGCGTCCTCGTCGAGGTCAACGGCCTGCGGGCGGTCAACGAGGCGCTGGGCTACCGCGCCGGGGACGACGTCCTCGTCGCCGTCGCCGAGGTCCTCCGTACGGTCACCCGCGGCACCGACGCCGTGGCCCGCTGGGGTGGGGGCAAGTTTTGCGTGCTGGGCCCGAGCCCCGGTTCGGGAGCGCTCGATCTCGAGCGCCGGGTGCGCGCACAGCTCGCGTCGGCCCCGCCGGTCGCCCCGGTCAGCTGGCCGGCGCTGGTCACCGCGGTCAGCGCGATGCTCGCGCCCTGGGACGCGGGCACGCTGGAGACGCTGCTCGACAAGGGCGACGTGGAGCTGCAGGCCCGGCGGGCGCTGCGCGGACAGCTGCCCACCCGCCCCGTCCCTGCCCCCGTCCCCCCGGAGACCGCGCAGTAGCTCGGGTAGGGTCGTGGGCAGGTCGCCCGGGCAGCTCTGCGGCGCGCGAGGCAGTTCGCTGCGCGAGCCGGGCGAGCAGGACGAGACGAGGCAGCCCCCGATGACCGCTGAGGCCGTCGCGCGACCCGAGCAGGCGCGCGAGGAGTACGACCCCGCCGCGTTGCAGGAGAAGTGGCTGCCGGCCTGGGACGAGCTCCAGCCCTTCCGGGCGGGGTCGGCCGGCGACGCCCGGCCCCCGATGTACGTGCTCGACATGTTCCCCTACCCGTCGGGCGACCTGCACATGGGCCACGCGGAGGCGTACGCGCTGGGCGACGTGATCGCGCGCTACTGCGTGCAGCGCGGCTACGACGTGATGCACCCGATCGGCTGGGACTCCTTCGGCCTGCCCGCCGAGAACGCCGCCATCGCGCGCGGCATCGACCCGGCGCAGTGGACGTACGACAACATCGCGACGCAGAAGGCGTCGATGCGCCGCTACGCCTGCTCCTTCGACTGGACCCGGGTGCTGCACACCAGCGACCCCGAGTACTACCGGTGGAACCAGTGGCTGTTCCTGCGGCTGTTCGAGCGCGGCCTGGCCTACCGGAAGCCCTCGTCGGTCAACTGGTGCCCGAAGGACCAGACCGTGCTCGCCAACGAGCAGGTCGTCGCGGGGCGCTGCGAGCGCTGCGACACCCCGGTCACGAAGAAGAAGCTGACGCAGTGGTACTTCCGGATCACCGAGTACGCCGACCGGCTGCTGGACGACCTGGCGCAGCTCGAGGGCAAGTGGCCCGACAAGGTCCTCACGATGCAGCGCAATTGGATCGGGCGCTCCCGGGGAGCTGACGTCGAATTCCGCATCGAGGGCCGCGACGAGCCGGTGACGATCTACACGACGCGCCCCGACACGCTCTACGGCGCGACGTTCTTCGTGGTCGCCGCCGACTCCGACCTCGCCACCGAGCTGGCTGCGGGCTCGGCCGCTGAGGACGACTTCACCGCGTACCTCGAGCAGGTGCGTCGCACGAGCGAGATCGACCGGCTGTCCAGCGAGCGGGAGAAGACCGGGGTCTTCCTGCACCGCTATGCGCTCAACCCGGTCAACGGTGAGCGGCTGCCGATCTACGCGGCCGACTACGTGCTCGCCGACTACGGCCACGGGGCGATCATGGCCGTGCCCGCCCACGACCAGCGCGACCTCGACTTCGCCCGCACGTTCGGGCTGCCCGTCCGCGTCGTCGTCGATCCCGGCGACGGCGCGGGGGATCCGGCGGAGATCGGCGTGGCCACCACCGGCGACGGTCGCCTGGTCAACTCCGGCCCCCTGGACGGACTGCCCAAGGGGGAGGCCATCGCACGGATCACCGCGCTGCTCGAGGAGCGCGGGCTGGGCCGGGCGGCGGTGAACTACCGGCTCCGCGACTGGCTGATCTCCCGGCAGCGTTACTGGGGGACGCCGATCCCGATCGTGCACTGCCCGGGTTGCGGTGAGGTGGCCGTCCCCGACGAGCAGCTGCCCGTGCGCCTGCCACCCACCGCGGGTCTGGACCTGCGCCCGAAGGGGAGCTCCCCGCTGGGCGCTGCGGAGAACTGGGTGTCCGTCGACTGCCCCCGCTGCGGGGGGGCCGCCCGACGCGACACCGACACGATGGACACGTTCGTCGACTCGTCGTGGTACTTCCTGCGCTTCTGCTCCCCCGACCGCGACGACGTGCCCTTCGACCGCGCCGCCGTGGAGCGCTGGATGCCGGTCGACCAGTACGTCGGGGGCATCACCCACGCCGTCCTGCACCTGCTCTACTCGCGGTTCTTCACCAAGGTGCTGCACGACCTGGACTTCGTCCCCTTCGTGGAGCCCTTCTCCCGGCTGCTCACCCAGGGCATGGTCGTCATGAACGGCTCGGCGATGTCGAAGTCGCGGGGCAACCTGGTGCGCCTGTCCGACGAGCTGGGCGAGCACGGCGTCGACGCGGTCCGGCTGACGATGGTCTTCGCCGGCCCACCCGAGGACGACATCGACTGGGCCGACCTCTCACCCACCGGAGCCGCGAAGTTCCTCGCCCGTGCCTGGCGGCTCTCCGGCGACGTCGCCTCCCCCCCAGGCGCCGACGCGCGCACCGGCGACGCGGCGCTGCGCAAGGTCGTGCACCGCACCATCGACGAGGCCGGCAAGGCCGTCGAGGACTTCCGCTTCAACGTAGCGGTCGCCCGGGTGATGGAGCTGGTCAACGCCGCCCGCAAGGCCGTCGACTCGGGGCCCGGCCCCGCCGACCCGGCCGTGCGCGAGGCCGCGGAGTCGGTGGCGGTGCTGCTGTCGCTGTTCGCCCCGTACACCGCCGAGGAGATGTGGTCCCGCCTCGGCCACGAGCCGTCGGTGGCGCGGGCGGGCTGGCCGCAGGTCGACCCGGCGCTGCTCGTCGAGGAGAGCGTGACCTGCGTCGTGCAGGTCGCCGGCAAGGTGCGCGACCGCCTCGACGTGCCGCCGACCATCGCGGAGGACGAGCTGCGCGAGCGGGCGCTCGCCAGCGATGCGGTGCGCCGCGCCCTCGACGGCCGTGCGGTGCGTACGGTCGTCGTCCGCCCCCCGAAGCTGGTCAACATTGTCCCGGCCTGACCCCCGCGTGATTCTGCACTTCTCGCGTTGATCAAGCAGCGCCCGTTGGCCTCGCTGCGTCCACAGGGCCGAGGCTGTCCACCGATCCGGCGGCGAGCATGTCCGGGGGCGGTGGCCGCTCTCTAGCGTCGCCTCGTGCCCGCCCGCCGCCTGCCCACCGACCTCACTGAGGTCGCCGCCCGCCGGCTCGCCGGCCTGTCCGCGCCAGCGGGAGGTTGGGTGCCTGCGCCGCCCGACGAGGCGCCGCCGGACGAGGCGCCGCCGGACGAGGCGCCGCCGGACGGCACCCCGCCGCACGAGCCGCCGCCGGACGGCCCGCTG
>JALYMT010000006.1 GCA_030773555.1 Actinomycetota bacterium
GGCAGCCTGCTACCGGGCTCCCTGGCGACTACCCGGACCGGACTTCCACCGGCTGGCGACGACGAGCTTCAGGCTTGGATCAAGTCAGCTCATCGCGACTCCTTCCAAGCCACTGGGCGCACTCCCAGAGGTGGTGTAAACGGCTGGGACGCCACCGACGACGATCAGCGTCTCGAGCAGCGACGGTGAGGAGAAGGGGAAGAGCCAGAAGATGACAGCCATGGCCACCGCAAGAGCGGTGTCGAGGCATCCTGCTCGCAACCGACCAGGCCGCTTGCGGCGCTGCAGCGCCCGCCGCTGAAGCGGCAGCCCCAAAGGTCGATACGACGCGGTTCATCCGTCGTCAGGTCGAGCACGGACACGCGAAAAGCCCCCCATGTCAGCGCTGGTCGCCGCACCCCCCGGGCGGCGCTCTGGCGCTGAGACGCAACCTACTGGTGAACAGCCCTAATGGCACCCCTTGAACTTGCGTATTCGCTGTTCTGCCCGTCACATTCGTTCTGCAAGGGGCGATCAAATCGCTCTACTGAAAGCAAAGTTACAGAAAGCCAAGAAGAGAGCCTACATCACCCCTGAATGAGCGTCACGAGTTGTAGGCCGACTGCGCCCGCTCCAGCCCTTCCGCCAGAAGAGCCTCGGCCGCATCCGCGGCGCGGTCGACGTGCAGGGCGAGGTCCTTGCGCTCCGTCGGGCTGAAGTCCCGCAGGACGTAGTCGGCCGGGTCCATCCGCCCTGGGGGCCGGCCCACGCCGAAGCGCACCCGGTGGAAGTCGCCCGTGCCGAGGGAGCGGCGCAGTGAGCGCAGGCCGTTGTGGCCGTTGTCGCCGCCGCCGAGCTTGAGGCGCAGCGAGCCGTAGGGCAGGTCGAGCTCGTCGTGCACCACGACGAGCCGCTCGGGGGGAATCCTGTAGAAGCTGAGCAGCCCCGCTGCCGAGCCACCGGACTCGTTCATGTACGACCGGGGCTTGGCGAGCACGACGCGCGGCCCGCCCGGGCCGCCCACCCGGCCCTCGAGGACCTCGGCGCGCCCCTTGTGCGCCTTGAACCGACCCCCTAGCCGATCGGCCAGCAGGTCGAGGACCATCCAGCCGACGTTGTGCCGGTTCCCGGCGAACGAGGGTCCGGGGTTGCCGAGGCCGAGCACCAGCCAGGGCTCGGTGTCAGGCGTCGGCACCGGCCTCGGCCGGGGCCTCGTCCTTCTCCTCACGCACGACGCCGAGCGCCGCCTCGTTGTCGGCGAGGTCGGCCTCGAAGGCCTCGAGCGACGGGGCGGGGCTGAGGCTGATGACGACGGCCTCGGGATCGGTCAGCAGGGTGGTGCCGGCCGGCATCGGCAGCTGCCCGGCCTTCACGTCCTGGTCGGGCTCGAAGCCCGAGACGTCGATGACGATCGGCGTCGGCAGATGGGTGGCCTCCGCCTCGACCTCCACCTCGTTGAGCGTGTGCGTGAGTAGCTGACCGGAGGGGACATCGCCCTCGACCTGCACTGCGAGGTTGACCTTGACCCGCTCACCGCGTCGCACCGCGACCAGGTCGATGTGCTCGAGGAACCCCTTGATCGGATCGCGCTGCACGTCCTTCGCGAGCGCGAGCTGCGAGCCGCCGCCCTCGAGGTCGAGGCTGAGCAGCACGTTGGGGGTCTTGAGGGCCAGCATCAGCTGGTGCCCGGGCAAGGTCACGTGCCGAGGAGCCTCTCCGTGGCCGTAGAGCACGGCCGGCACCTTGTGGGCTCGGCGGATGCGCCGTGCTGCGCCCTTGCCGAACTCGCTGCGGCTCTCGGCAGGGATGCGGACCTCGGACATCGCGATGCTCCTCGTACGTGTGCCGGCGGGTGGCCCGATCAAGGTGTCCCCGGCAACGAGCGTCCGCGATCGAGCCGGTTCGGACGCCGCGTCGATGACGGACCTCAAGGTCCCTCGCCGGGCAGGGAGAGTCTAGCTGGCGTGGCCCTCGAAGAGGCTGGTGACCGAGCCGTCCTCGAACACTTCGCGGATCGCCCGGGCGATCAACCCGGCGATCGGCAGCACCGTGAGCTTGTCGAACTGCCGGTCCGGCGGGATGGGCAGGGTGTCGGTGACCACGACGTCGCTGATGCGGGAGTTCTTGAGCCGGTCGACGGCGGGGCCGGAGAAGACACCGTGGGTGGAGGCGGCGACCACGTCGGCAGCACCGTTGGCGAACAGCGCGTCGGCCGCCTTGGTGATCGTGCCCGCCGTGTCGATCATGTCGTCGACGAGGATGCAGGTGCGCCCGACGACCTCGCCGACCACCTCGAAGACCTTGACCTCGTTGGCGGCGTCGGGGTCGCGCCGCTTGTGAATGATCGCCAGGGGGCAGCTCAGCCGGTCGGTCCAGCGCTCGGCCACCCGTACCCGGCCGGCGTCGGGGGACACGACGGTCAGCTGAGAGGTGTCGAAGCGCTCCGCGATGTGGTCGGCCAGGATGGGTAGCGCGAAGAGGTGGTCGACGGGGCCGTCGAAGAAGCCCTGGATCTGCGCGGTGTGCAGGTCGACCGCCATCAGCCGGTCGGCGCCGGCCGTCTTGAACAGGTCGGCCATGAGCCGGGCCGAGATCGGCTCGCGCCCGCGGTGCTTCTTGTCCTGCCGCGCGTAGCCGTAGAACGGGGTCACCACGGTGATGCGCTTGGCCGAGGCCCGCTTGAGGGCGTCGACCATGATGAGCTGCTCCATGATCCACTGGTTGAGCGGAGCGGTGTGACTTTGGATCACGAAGGCGTCACAGCCGCGCACCGACTCCTCGAAGCGCACGAAGATTTCCCCGTTGGCGAAGTCATAAGCCGCCGTCGGGGTCAGGTCGATGCCGAGCTCGGCGGCGACGGCCTCGGAGAGCTCGCAGTGCGCGCGACCGGAGAAGAGCAGCAGCTTCTTGCGACCGGCCGCCTCGATCGCGCTCATCCCGTGGTGCTCCCCTCGCCCGGCTGACTGTGACCCTCATTGTCCCTTGCGCGGGCGGCCGCCTCGGCCGCCTTGGTGCCCGGCCGGCGTCGCTCCACCCAGCCCTCCACGTTGCGCTGCCGCCCGCGAGCCACCCCCATGGCCCCCGGGGGCACGTCGTCGGTGATCACCGAGCCGGCCGCGGTGTAGGCGCCGTCGCCGACGGTGACGGGGGCGACGAGCATCGTGTCGCTGCCGACCCGGGCGTGCGCCCCGACGACCGTCCGGTGCTTGCTCACGCCGTCGTAGTTGACGGTGACGGTGGCCGCACCCAGGTTGCTGCCCTCGCCGACGTCAGCGTCGCCGACGTAGGCGAGGTGCGGTGCCTTCGCGCCGTCGGCGAGACGCGCGGCCTTCATCTCCACGAAGCTGCCCGCCTTGGCGTCCCGGCCCAGCCTTGTGCCCGGGCGAAGGTGTGTGTACGGCCCGACCTGCGCCTCCGCGCCGATCTCCGTACGGTCCGCCGTCGCCTCGTCGACCCGGGCGCCGGCGCCGACGGTGGTGTCGGTCAGCCGGCACCGAGGCCCGATGACCGCGCCGCTCGCCACGCTCGTGCCGCCCTCCAGCATCGTGCCGGGCAGCAGGATCACGTCCTGCTCGAGGGTGACGGTGGCGTCGATCCAGGTGCTCGTGGGGTCGACGATGGTGACTCCGGCCCGCATCCAGCGCTCGTTGATGCGGTCCCGCAGCAGGCGGCCGGCCTCGGCCAGCTGCACCCGGTCGTTGACGCCGAGGGTCTCGGCCGGGTCCTCGACAGGCACGGCGCCGAGTGCGTGGCCCTGCTCGCGCAAGATGCCGACGACGTCGGTGAGGTACTCCTCGCCCTGCGCGTTGCCGGTGGTCAGCTTGCTGAGGGCCTCGCCCAAGAGCCGGGCGTCGAAGGCGTAGAAGCCGGTGTTGACCTCGTTGACGGCCCGGTGAGCCTCGGTCGCGTCCTTCTGCTCGACAACACGGGTCACGCTGCCGGCGTCGTCGCGGAGCACCCGGCCGTAGCCCGTCGGGTCGGCGAGGACTGCGGTGAGCAGAGTCGCTGCGTTGCCGGCGCTCGCGTGCGCCTCCACAAGCGCGCGAAGGGTCTCCCCCCGCATGAGCGGCGAGTCGCCCATGGTCACGACCACGGTGCCCTCGAGCTCGCCCGCGGCCGCGAGTGCGACCCGCACAGCATGGCCGGTGCCGTTCTGCTGCTCCTGCACGACCGGGCGGGCGGCGGGTTCGACTTCGGCGAGGTGGCCCGCGACGCGCTCCCGCCCATGACCGACAACGACGAGCAGCCGCTCGGGCTGGAGCTCACGGGCCGCCGCGACGGAGTGGCCCAGGAGGGTGCGGCCCGCGACGGCGTGCAGCACCTTGGGGGTGGCGGACTTCATCCGGGTTCCCCCGCCGGCGGCAAGGACGATCACGGCAGCCGGGAGGCTCGGGCTCACGAAGTGGCTCCTCACGTCGCTTACGCCCGCAGGTTAACGTCGGCTGGCCGTCACCCCGGGCAGCGGGTTGGACGGGGAGGAGTCGAAGCTCCCGCGGAGGGATTCGAACCCCCATTCACGGAGTCAAAGTCCGTTGTCCGGCCCTTAGACGACGCGGGAACGACCTGGCAAGGTACTTATGTGCCCAGGCTAGAGGCTGCCTCGTAACCGAAAGTGCGGCTAAAGGATCTCCACAGGGGACGGTCGCGGCGGCAGTCCCCAGACTTCCACTCCACCTGCCGCGCTGGAGGCGGTCTCCCGACGGCAGCCCCTCC
>JALYMT010000007.1 GCA_030773555.1 Actinomycetota bacterium
GCCTGCTCCCGCTCCTGTTCGGCCTGGTCGCACTCGTCGGCAGCGTGCGCCTGGGCATCGGCAACCCGCGCGATCCCGGGGCCGGCCTGTGGCCCCTGCTCACGGCCCTGGCCATCGTCGCCTTCGCGATCGCCCTGCTGGTCAAGGAGCGCGACGAGCAGGACTACGAGAAGTTCACCCGCGGCGCGCTGTTCAACATGCTCGGCGTGCTCAGCCTCGTCGCCTACGTCCTGGTCTTCCGCCTGATCGGGTTCGAAGTCGCCACGCTCGCGGTCACCGCATTCTGGCTCAAGGTCCTCGGCGGCGAGTCCTGGCGGATCACCGCTACCGTCAGCCTGGCCGTAACGGCCTCCCTGTACGTCCTGTTCGTCAGCCTGCTCGGCGCCAGCCTCCCCCGGCTGATCTGAGCGTGAGGAATCCGTGGACTTCTTCTCGCCCGTCCTGCAGGGCTTCACCGTGGCCCTGGCGCCGCAGAACCTCTTCTACGTCTTCATCGGCTGCCTCATCGGCATGGTCATCGGCGTCCTGCCCGGCCTCGGCCCGGTGCCTACGATCGCGCTGCTCCTGCCGCTGACCTACACCATCGAGCCCGCCTCGGCAGTGATCATGTTGGCCGGCATCTACTACGGCGCGATGTACGGCGGGACCGTGACCTCCGTGCTGCTGCGCCTGCCGGGAGAGGCGGCGAGCGTCGTGACGACCTTCGACGGCTACCAGATGGCCAAGCAGGGCCGCGCCGGCCCGGCACTCGGCATCGCGGCCATCGGCTCGTTCATCGGCGGCACGGTCTCGGTGGTCGGCCTCACGCTCGTCGCCCCCCTGCTCGCCGGGGCGGCCCTGCGCTTCGGCCCGCCGGAGTACACCGTCCTCGCCCTCATCGGCATCCTGCTCGTGGCGTCCATCGGCTCGGGCTCGAAGATCAAGGCGCTCCTCGCCGCGGCAGCCGGCCTGCTGCTCGCCACGGTGGGCCAGGACCCCGTCGTCGGAGCGGCGCGCTTCACCTTCGGCAACCTCAACCTGCAGGAGGGCCTCGACTTCGTCATCCTCGCGATGGGCCTGTTCGGTATCGCGGAGATCCTGCACAGCCTCGAGCACCGCATGGGCTCGGCCAACCTCGCCACCTCCAGCCTGGGGCGCAAGTGGCCCTCGATGGTGGACTGGGCCCAGTCGCGTGGGTCGATCGCGCGCGGCTCCGTGCTCGGCTTCCTCATCGGCCTGCTACCCGGCGGCAGCGGCACCCTGTCGTCGATGGCGTCCTACGCCCTGGAGAAGCGGCGGTCCAAGACGCCCGAGCGCTTCGGGCGCGGCGCCATCGAGGGTGTGGCCGGCCCGGAGACCGCCAACAACGCCGGCGTCACCGCGGCCTTCATTCCCCTGCTCACCCTGGGCATCCCGGCCAACGCCGTCATGGCCCTGATGTTCGGGGCGCTGCTGCTCCAGGGCATCACGCCGGGGCCCCAGCTCATCACCTCCAACCCCGAGGTCTTCTGGGGCGTCGTCGACTCGATGTACATCGGCAACCTGTTCCTGCTGGTGCTGAGCATCCCGCTGGTCGGCCTGTTCATCCGCCTCGTCGCCATCCGCGAGACCGTGCTGGCGCCCATCGTCATGATGATCACGATGATCGGCGTCTACACGATCCGGAACAATCCGTTCGACATGTTCCTCGTGATCGGCTTCGGCGTCCTCGGCTACCTGATGAAGAAGGCGGGCTTCGACCCCGGCCCCCTTGTGCTCGCGTTCGTGCTCGGGCGCATCCTCGAGACGTCGTTCCGGCAGTCCCTGCGCATCTTCAACGGCGACCTGCTGGGCTTCGTGCAGCGCCCGATCTCCGGCACCCTGCTGCTGCTCATCGTCCTGGCCGCCCTGATCCCGCTCGTTCTCCGGCGCCTCCGCGGCGGGCGTGGGCCGCTGGAGTCGCTGCTCGCGACACCCGCTGACGGCCCGGTGGCGCCGCACAGCGAGGTACGGGAAGCCGACAGCGTCGCTGCCCCCCGGGACAAGTCCTGATGGCGCACCGGATCGCGGTCATCCCCGGCGACGGCATCGGCCTCGAGGTCACCGCTGCCACCCGGCGCGTCCTCGAGGGGCTGGGTCGCGCCGGAGCTGTCGACCTCGAGTACGACGAGTTCGACTGGTCGTGCGAGCGCTACCTCCGCGAGGGGCAGATGATGCCCGCCGACGGGCTCGACGTCCTGCGCGGCTACGACGCGATCCTGCTCGGGGCCGTCGGTTTCCCCGGCGTGCCCGACCACGTGTCGCTGTGGGGACTGCTCATCCCGATTCGCCGCGCCTTCTCCCAGTACGTGAACCGCCGCCCGGTCCGGCTCTTCCCCGGCATGGTCAGCCCCCTGCGAGCGGTGGAGCCGGGCGGCCTGGACCTGGAAATCGTGCGCGAGAACAACGAGGGCGAGTACTCCGCGATCGGGGGGCGCCTCTACGAGGGCACCGACGACGAGCTCGCCGTGCAGCAGGCCACGTTCACCCGCCGCGGCACCGACCGCGTCATGCGCTACGCCTTCGAGCTCGCCCGTACCCGGCGCCGCAGGGTGACGTCGGCGACGAAATCCAACGGCATCACGATCACCATGCCGTTCTGGGACGAGCGTTTCCGCGCGGTCGGTGCCAGCTACCCCGACGTTGACACCGACCAGTACCTCATCGACGCCCTCGCCGCGGTACTCGTGCTCGACCCCGGCCGCTTCGACGTGCTCGTCGCGTCCAACCTGTTCGGTGACATCCTCTCCGACCTCGCTGCCGCCGTCGCGGGGAGCATCGGCATCGCCCCTTCGGCGAACCTCAACCCGGAGCGGGCGTACCCCTCCATGTTCGAGCCGGTCCACGGCTCCGCGCCCGACATCGCGGGCAAGGGCATCGCCAATCCGATCGGCGCGATCTGGTCGGCCGCGCTGATGCTCGAGCACCTGGGATACGCCGAGCCGTCGGCACGCCTGCTCGCCGCGATGGAGCGCAGTCTCGCCTCCCCCGACAGCCGCACGGCCGACCTGGGTGGCACTGCTGACACCGCCGCAGCCACCGGCGCCGTCCTCGACGCCCTCAGATAGACGCGGGGTCGCCGCCTAGCGGCGGTCGTCGCGCTCCCGACGTACGGTCGCCTTCCGCCCCTTGATCGTGGAGCTCCGCAGGGCGGCGATGACGTCGTCGGCCGCGGCGCGGGGCACCTCGACCAGGGAGAAGCGCTCGGTGATCTCGATCGCGCCGATGTCGCGCCCGCTCAGCGGCGACTCCCCCGCGATCGCGCCCACCAGGTCCTGTGGCCGAACTCCCGCGCTGCGTCCCAGGCCGACGAAAAGCCGCGTCATGTTCGCGCCGCCGCCGCGGGCGCCCCCGCGGCCGGGTCCCTCCTCGCGGCCGACGGGCCCCTCACGCCGCCCCCGGCCGTCCCGGTCGGGACGGGGGGCAACCTGCGGGATCTCCTCCTCGTCGGTCGTCGTCCCCCCGCTCGCCTCGTGCGCCAGCTTCACGGCGGCGAGGGCGACCTCCATGACGTCGAACTCGTCGGTGAGGGTCTCGACGACGACCCGGAAGGGCTCGAAGTTGTCCTCGAGCAGGCTCTCGTGCAGCGCGGCCCGGGTCAGCTCCAGGCGGCGGGCGCGCAGGTCGGCGACGGTGGGCACCTTCTCGACGGCGATCCTCGAGTTCGTGACCCGCTCGATCGTCTTGAGCATGCGGTGCTCGCGCGGCTCGGCCAGCGTGATGGCGACGCCCTCGCGCCCGGCGCGCCCGACCCGGCCGATGCGGTGCACGTACGACTCCGGCGCCGAGGGCACCTCGTAGTTGACGACGTGGGTCAGCTGGTCGATGTCGAGCCCGCGGGCGGCGACGTCGGTGGCGACGAGGAGGTCGGCGGTGCCGCTGCGCAGCCGGCCCATGACCCGGTCGCGCTGCTCCTGGCTCATGCCGCCGTGCAGCGCCTCGGCCCGGTAGCCGCGGCCGTTGAGCGTCTCGGTGAGCGAGTCGACCTCTTCGCGGGTGCGGCAGAAGACGATGGCGGCGGTCGGTGCCTCGACGTCGAGGATCCGCCCGAGCGCCGCCGGCTTGTGCGCACGGGCCACCACGTACGCGCTCTGGCGCACCAGCGGCGCCTCGCCCGGACCGGTGCTCGGTCGTCCCAGCTCGATGCGGACCGGCTCGCGGAGGTGACGGCGGGCGATGCCCTCGATCCGCGGGGGCATCGTCGCGGAGAACAGGACGGTCTGACGGTCCTCCGGCGTGCTGTCGAGAATCGACTCGATGTCCTCGGCGAAGCCCATGTCGAGCATCTCGTCAGCCTCGTCGAGAACCACGATCTCGAGGCTCTTCAGGCGCAGGGTGCCCCGGGCGAGGTGGTCGAGGGCACGTCCCGGGGTGGCGACGACGACGTCGACGCCGCGCTCCAGGGTCCGCAGCTGGCGCC
>JALYMT010000008.1 GCA_030773555.1 Actinomycetota bacterium
CGCCCGGACCGTCCTCGAGGGGCCGGGACCGTACGACCTGACCGCCGAGCTGCTCGCCGACGCCGCGGTGCACGCGCAGCAGGGCGGGATGAGCGGCTCCGGTGCGCTGGGGCCGGTGGCGGCCTTCGGGCTCGACGTGCTGCGCGAGCGCTGCGCCGCGCTCGGGCTCCACGAGGTGCCAGCACCCGACTAGAGTCGAGCCGGTGACGACCTCCGCGCCGCCCCGCATCCGGCTCACGCAGTACGCCCACGGCGGCGGCTGCGCCTGCAAGATCCCGCCCGGCGAGCTCGAGGCCGTCGTCGCGGGCCTCGTCTCCCCCGGGGCGCTTGCGCACGAGAACGGCAGCCTGCTCGTCGGGCTCGACGACGGCGACGACGCGGCGGTCGTCCGGATCGCCGGCGGGCAGGCGGTGGTGGCGACCGCCGACTTCTTCACGCCGGTGGTCGACGACCCGTACGACTGGGGTCGCATCGCCGCCGCCAACGCCCTCTCCGACGTGTACGCCATGGGCGGCACGCCGCTGGTCGCCGTCAACCTGCTGTCGTGGCCGCGCGACGTGCTGCCCTTCGAGCTGGCCCGTGAGGTGCTCCGGGGCGGCCTGGACGTCGCCCGCGAGGCCGGCTGCCACGTCGCGGGCGGGCACAGCGTCGACGACCCGGAGCCCAAGTACGGCATGGCGGTCACCGGGCTGGCCGATCCGGAGGGCCTGCTGCGCAACGACGCCGGGGTCGCCGGCACGCCGTTGACGCTGACCAAGCCGCTCGGGATCGGGGTGCTCAACAGCCGGCACAAGGCGACCGGGGAGGTGTTCGGCGAGGCGGTCGCGACTATGGCCGCCCTCAACCGCGACGCCTCCCTGGCCGCGCTCGCGGCGGGCGCGCGAGCGGCCACCGACGTCACCGGCTTCGGCCTGCTCGGGCACCTGCACAAGCTGGCGCGCGCCAGCGGGGTGGCCGCCGTCGTCGACGTCGCCGCGGTCCCCTACCTTGCGGGCGCGCGGAAATCGGCCCGCGACGGCTACGTCTCCGGGGGCACCCGGCGCAACCTCGACTGGGTGCGCCCGCACCTCGACCCGGGCGGCTACGACGAGCTCGAGCAGCTGCTGCTCGCCGACGCCCAGACCTCCGGTGGCCTGCTGGTGGCAGGGGAGCTACCCGGCTATCCCGTGGTGGGGGAGCTGGTCGCCGGCCGGCCGGGCTCACTGCGAATGCGGTGACCCGCCGTCGACCGGAAGGGCATGATCGCCCCACGAACTGCATGATCAGCGCGGGAAGCCCGGGTCCGGCGCGGCGGTCGGACTGGGCTCCGGGTCGTACTGGTGCGCCGCTCTTCAGGCGGTGAACAGCCGCGCGGCGCGGGTGACGGTCTGCCAGACGCCGTAGGTCAAGGCGATGGTGACGAGGACCCAGAGGACCATCGCCAGCACCGCCTCACTGCCCCTGGTGGCCCCTTGCTGGCCGCCGCCAGCGGAGCCCGTGCCCTCGCTGCCTGTGCTCAGGTTGTGCGCCATCTCAGGACTCCTTCCGTGCGCTGCCGGCGTAGGACGGCTCCAGCGCGGCCTCGTCGGTCAGCGGCTCCTGGTACTTCTCGCTGACCGGGCGGACCGCCAGGTTGGCGAGGAAGCCCACGACCAGCACGCCGACCATGATGTACAGCGACAACTTGTAGAGGTCGGCGCCGGTCGCGCCGTTCGAGCGCTGGAAGTCGGAGATGGCGCTGACGATGATCGGCCCGGCAACGCCCGCGGCCGACCACGCGGTCAGCAGCCGGCCGTGGATGGCGCCGACCTGGAGGCCGCCAAACAGATCCTTCAGGTAGGCGGGGATCGTCGCGAAGCCGCCGCCGTAGAAGGTCAGGATGATGCCGGTGAGCAGGACGAACAGGCCGATGCCAGCCGTCCCCGCACTGGCGGTCAGGAAGTAGAGCACCGCGCCGACACCGAGGTAGAGCATGTAGATCGGCTTGCGCCCGATGATGTCGGAGGTCGAGGACCAGATGAAGCGCCCGACCATGTTGGTCAGGGAGAGCACGCCGACGAACCCGGCCGCGGCCGCGGGCGTCACCTCGCGGAAGAAGGCCTGGATCATCGGGGAGGCCTGCGCCAGGATGCCGATGCCGGCGGTGACGTTGGTGAACAGCACGATCCAGAGCATCCAGAACTGCGGGGTCTTGATCGCGTTGGCGGCAGTGACGCTGCGGGTGGTACGCCACGGGTTGCTGGCGTTGGCCGCCGGGGTCCAGCCCTGCGGCGTCCAGCTGGCGGCCGGCACCCGCACCGTCGCCGCTCCGAGGGCCATGGAGACCAGGTAGATCGCGCCCAGGGTCAGGAACGTCTCGACCAGAGCGTCCTGCGGCCGGTTGGCGGGGGCGTAGAGCGCGAGCAGCCGCTGGGAGAGCGGCGAGGCGACGAGAGCGCCGCCGCCGAAGCCCATGATCGCCAGGCCGGTGGCCAGGCCGGGCCGGTCGGGGAACCACTTGATCAGGGTCGAGACCGGGGAGATGTAGCCGATGCCGAGTCCGATCCCGCCGATGACGCCGTAGCCGAGGTAGACCAGCCACAGCTGGCGGGTGGAGATGCCGAGGGCGCCGACGAGGAAACCGGTGACCCAGCAGGCCGCCGAGAGCGCCATCGCCTTGCGGGGGCCGTTGCGCTCCACCCACGTGCCGCCGATGGCGGCCGAGAGGCCGAGCATCACGATGGCGATCGAGAAGATGACCGCGATCGGGGTGGCAGCGCTCTGGAAGTAGGTCTCCAGCGGCTTGTTGAACACACTGAACGCGTAGACCTGCCCGATGGACAGGTGGACCGCCAGGGCGGCGGGCGGGATGAGCCACCGGTTGTATCCCGGTGGTGCGATCGTGCGCTCCCGATCGAGCAACGACGCCATGACGCTCCTACTCCGGACGATAGTTGATGGGGCAATCTACCCGCGTGTGGCCCGCCTACGCCGGGTTTGACGGGACTAAGCGGGTGATTGCGACCGGGCCCGCGGCTGGGGAGCACCCGGTCGGGGAGCACCGCCATCCTGCTGGCCGGCGCCGTTGTGCCGGGCTCGAGCGGCGAGCCGCTCCCGCTGAGGGATGACGGTGTACTTGGGGTCCTTGGCCGACTCCACGCCGCCCTCGTAGATGCCGAACCGGGTGGTCAGCGACCCTCCGAGCAGGGCCAGCCCGGCGGCCGCGGTCACGAACCGGCTCCGTCGACCGAGGAACGCCGCGACGACGCCGCTGACGGTCAGGATCTGCGAGGTGCGCAGCAGGCGCCCGGCGCGGCCGTGCTGGAACGGCTCCGACAGCAGGCCCATGCCGTGCTCGACGCGCCGCTCGAAGAACAGCTCGACCACCGCGCCGGCGGCGGCCATGGCCCGGGCCGGGCCCTGCTGAGCGGGAGGGGCGGCGAGCAGGCCGACGCCCCCGCCGCTGGCGAGCGCGCTGCCGGTGAACACGAAGGGCAGCTCGGGGTAGGCGGCGTGCCACGAGGGCACGGCGGTGTTGGAGATCAGCACGGCGGTGTACGACGCGAGCGCCGGCGCGAAGACGGCCGACACGATCCCGGCGGCGCGGCCGGCGGGGGGCAGCAGGCGCCGGGCCAGGCCGAGCGCCCCGCGGC
>JALYMT010000009.1 GCA_030773555.1 Actinomycetota bacterium
ACCGGGGCGCGCTCCCCCAGCTCCAGCAGCGCCGCCAGCGCCGAGGACGCCGTCGCGCCCGCCCCCAGCACGCAGGCCCGCTCGACCCGGTCGACTCCGGCCGCGCGCAGCGCCGCCACCATGCCGGGGACGTCGGTGTTGTCCCCGGCCAGCGGCAACGGGAGGCCGTCGTCGGACGCAGCGAGGGGGACGACGGTGTTCGCCGCGCCGACCGCGCGGGCGAGGGGGCGCAGCTCGGCCAGCAGGGGCAGCACCGCGCGCTTGAGCGGCATGGTCAGCGACAACCCACCCCAGCTGCCGTCGAGCCCGGCCAGGAAGCCGGGCAGGCCTCCCTCGTCGACCTCGTGGGCGTCGTAGGTCCAGTCGAGGTCCAGCTCCGCGTACGCCGCCCGGTGCAGGACCGGGGACAGAGAGTGCCTGATCGGCGAGCCGAGCACGCCGGCCCTCATGAGCGTACCTGCTCCGCGTTGTTGCGCCGGAGCTCCTTTTTGAACGTGAGGAACTCGTCGTAGTCGTCGGTGAACTTCGTCTCGCCGGTCTGCTGGTCGGTGGTCACGAAATACGTCCAGTCGCCGGGGGCCGGGGCCAGCGCGGCCCGCAGCGCGGCCTCCCCCGGCGAGCTGATCGGGCCGGGGGGCAGGCCGTCCCGGGCGTAGGTGTTGTAGGGCGAGTCGCCGGCTCGCTCGAGGTCGGCGTCGAACACGACGTCCTTGTCGGCCTTGAGGGCGTAGTTGATCGTGGAGTCCAGCTGCAGGCGCATGTCGGCGCCGAGCCGGTTGTAGATCACCCGGGCGACCTTGCCGAAGTCCTCGGGACGCCCGGCCTCCTCCTCGACGAGGCTGGCGATGGTGACCAACTCGTACGGCGAGAAGCGCTCGTTGCCCCGCAGGCCGACCCGCTCGGCGGTCTGGGTGAAGCGCTCGGTGGTCTGGCGCAGCACCCCCTCGGCCTCGGCGTCAGGCGGCAGGTCGTAGGTGGAGGGGAAGAGGAACCCCTCGGCGCGGCCACGGGCGTAGTCGGGCAGCCCGATCGGCTGGGAGCGGGCAGCGCGCTGCAGGTCCTCGAGCGCCACCCCGCTGCCCCGGGAGAGGGTCCGCAGGGTCTGCTCGAGCCGCAGCCCCTCGGCCACGGTGACCCGCCGCTCCGCCCGCGCAGCCGGGTCGAGGAGGGCCTGCAGGGCCGACGCGGCGGGCAGCTGCTTGCGCAGCCGGTAGTACCCGGGCTTCAGGTCCTTGCCGCGGTTCTCGGCGGAGGCGGCCTCGACGAAGGCACGCGCGCTCTGCACGACCCCCGCCAGCTCGAGTCGACGGGCCACGTCGGTCGCGGTCTCCCCGGGGCGCACCTCGAAGACGAGCTCCTCACCGCCGGAACCGGTGTAGTCGGCGGCTGCCGTCGCGCGGAAGCCGTCGAGTGTGCGGGAGATGCCCAGGTAGCCCGCGCCGAGCAGGCCGGCGACGAGGAGCAGCGCGAGCACGACGGCCAGGCGGCCGCGGCCTCGCCGGGGAGGAGGGCCGGCCGAGGAGTCCTCGGACAGGCCGATACCGAGCGAGCTCATCTGCCTCCTCCGGACGATGCCACGTCCTCGACCGCCCTGCCGGGCGGCGATCCGGTCGCCCGCTCCGTGTCGAGCGCGTTCTGCAGCAGCACCACGGCTGCCAGCTGGTCGACGACGGCGCGGCCCTTGCGGGTGGAGATGCCGCGCTCGCGGAGCCCCCGCTGCGCGGTGACGGTCGTGAGCCGCTCGTCGACCAGCCGCACCGGCACCGGCGTCACCCGGGCGGCCAGCTCCTGCGCGTAGGCCCGCGCCGCGGCGGCCGCCGGCCCCTCCCGGCCGGAGAGCGAGCGGGGCAGGCCGACGACGACCTCGAGTACGTCGCGCTCCTGCACCAGGGCGGCGATGCGGGCGAGGTCACGACCGCCGGGGGCGTCGCGGGCCACGGTTTCCACGGGGGTGGCGAGCAGGCCATCGGGGTCGCTGACGGCGACCCCGACGCGCACGGTGCCCACGTCGACCCCCAGGCGCACTCCCCGTCGCATCACCGCGCCGCTCAGCCGCCTGTCACCCGTCTACCGACGAAGTGCTCGACCTCGCGCAGTGCCTCGTCGATGCGGGCGGGATCACTGCCCCCGCCCTGCGCGACGTCGTCCTTGCCGCCGCCGCCACCGCCGAGGACCTGCGCGGCGACGCGAACGAGCTCCCCGGCGCGCACCCCCCAGGTGCGGGCGGTGTCGTTGACGGCCACCACCACGACCGCCCGCTCACCGACGCGCGCGGCGGTGGCGACCACCGCCGGCCGGTCGGCCGGGATGCGGCCGCGGACGTCGAGGGCGAGGCGGCGCAGGTCATCAGCGGACGTGCCGTCGGGGCCGTGGTGCCCGACGTAGGCGACGCCGAACACGTCGATCGGCTCCGCGGCCAGCCGCCCCGCCGCCTGCAGCACCAGGCCCGACCGCATGCGGTCGACCTCGCGCTCCGCGTCGCGCAGCCGCGCCAGCAGGGCGCTGACGCGCTCGGGCAGCTCCTCCGGGCGCACCTTGAGCGTGTCGGTCAGCGCCGAGACCAGCAGGTGCTCGCGGGCGAGGAAGCGGTAGGCGTCGGCGCCGACGAGCGCCTCGACCCGGCGCACGCCCGCGCCGATCGAGGACTCCCCGAGCAGCTTGACCACGCCGAGCTGTCCCGAGCGCTGGGCGTGGGTGCCGCCGCACAGCTCGCGCGCCCAGTCGCCCACCGAGACGACCCGCACCTCGTCGTCGTACTTCTCGCCGAACAGCGCCATCGCCCCGGACGCGATCGCCTCCTGCTGGCTCATCACCTCGGCGGCGACCGGCAGGTCCGAGGCGAGCAGCTCGTTGACCCGCTGCTCCACGTCGGCGAGCACCGAGGCGGGCACGGCCGAGGGCGAGGCGAAGTCGAAGCGGAAGCGCCCCGGCGCGTTCTCCGAGCCGGCTTGGGTCGCGGTCTCGCCCAGGGCCTCCCGGAAGGCCTTGTGCACCATGTGCGTGGCGGTGTGCGCCCGGGAGATCGAGCGCCGGCGCTCGACGTCGACCCGGCTCTCCCCTGCCAGTTCGAGAGTCACCTCGCCCGCCACGACCTTCGCCCGCTGCACGACCAGGCCCGGGAGCGGACGCTGCACGTCGTAGACCTCGGCCTGCGCACCGTTGGCGAAGTCGAGGTAGCCGGTGTCGGGCAGCTGCCCCCCGGCCTCGGCGTAGAACGGTGTGCGGTCGAGCACGATCTCGACGACCTCGCCCTGCGCGGCGGCCGCGACCGGGACGCCGTCGCGGAGTAACCCCCGCACCACGCCCTCGCTGACCACCTCGTCGTAGCCGGTGAACGGCGTACGGCCGCCGACGCGCTCGGCGAGCTCGCGGTAGGCGCTCATGTCGACGTGCCCGGTCTTCTTCGCCCGCGCGTCGGCCTTGGCCCGCTCACGCTGCTCCTGCATGAGCCGCCGGAAGCCCTCCTGGTCGACCGTGAGGCCCTGCTCCTCGGCCATCTCGAGGGTCAGGTCGATGGGGAAGCCGTACCTGTCGTGCAGCGTGAACGCCTGCCCGCCGGGAAACACCGCCGCTCCCGCCGCCTTCGCCTCCCGCGCCGCCACGTCGAACAGCGAGATGCCGGTGCGCAGCGTCGAGAGGAAGGCGGCCTCCTCGCCGGTCGCGACCCCTTCGATGCGGGCCCGGTCGCGCTCGAGCTCGGCATACTGCGGGGCCAGCAGGCGGATCGCCACGTCGACCAGCTCGTGCAGGACGGGCTCCTGGGCGCCCAGCAGACGCAGGTTGCGGATCGCCCGGCGCATCATCCGGCGCAGCACGTAGCCGCGGCCCTCGTTGCCCGGGGTCACGCCGTCGCCGATGAGCATGACCGCGGTGCGCACGTGGTCGGCGACGACCCGCAGGCTCACGTCGCTGCGCCGGTCCTCGCCGTACTTCTTGCCGGTCAGCTCGGCGGCGAGGTCGAGCACCGGCCTACTGGTGTCGATCTCGTAGAGGTTGTCGACGCCCTGCAGGATCGTCGCCATCCGCTCGAGGCCCAGGCCGGTGTCGATGTTCTTCGCGGGCAGCTCGCCGAGGATCGGGTAGCCCTCCTTGCTGGCGCCCTCGCCGCGCTCGTACTGCATGAAGACGAGGTTCCAGACCTCGATGTAGCGCTCCTCGTCGGCGACCGGCCCGCCCTCGCGGCCGTACGCCGGGCCGCGGTCGTAGAAGACCTCCGAGCAGGGCCCGCAGGGGCCGGGAACGCCCATCGACCAGAAGTTGTCGGCCATGCCGCGGCGCTGCAGCCGCGCCGCGGGAATGCCCACCTCGCGGGTCCAGATCCCCGCGGCCTCGTCGTCGTCGGTGTAGACCGTCGCCCACAGCCGGTCCTCGGGCAGCCCGAAGCCGCCGGCGGAGGCGGGCGTGGTCAGCAGCTCCCACGCCAGCGGGATGGCCTTCTCCTTGAAGTAGTCGCCGAAGGAGAAGTTGCCGCACATCTGGAAGAACGACGCGTGCCGCGCGGTCTTGCCGACCTCCTCGATGTCGACCGTGCGCACGCACTTCTGCACGCTGGTCGCCCGCTTGTACGGCGGGACCTGGTCTCCGAGGAAGTACGGCTTGAACGGCACCATGCCCGCGTTGACGAGCAGCAGCGTGGGGTCGTCGGCGATCAGCGAGGCGCTGGGCACGACGGTGTGGCCGCGCTCCTCGAAGAAGCGCAGCCAGCGGCTGCGGATGTCTGCCGACTGCATGCTCTCGCCTTTCCGGCGGCCAGGCGCTCCGAGCGGTCTTCGGGACGGAGTTCCGACCCTACCGTTCGCCCTCGGGAGCCTCCGGGACGGCGGGCCGCTCGGGGGTGCAGCGCGGGCGGAATTCCCCCAGCTCCCGGCCCGCCACCCGCTGCCCCCGCACCACCCGGCGCAGCCGTACCAGCCGCTCCCCCAGCTCGCGCTCCTGCCCGTACGGGGTGGGCTCGTAGTAGTCGCGGCCGTCGACGGCCTCCGGCGCGTACTGCTGCTCGGCCACCCCGGCGGGGAAGTCGTGGGCGTAGCGGTAGCCCCGGGCGTGCCCCAGGGCCTGCGCGCCGCCGTAGTGGCCGTCGCGCAGGTGGACGGGGACCGGCCCGGCGGCCCCGCGGCGGACGTCGGCGGCCGCGCGGTCGATGGCGGCGATGACGGCGTTGGACTTGGGCGCCAGCGCCAGGGCGATCACCGCCTGGGCGAGGTTGATCCGGGCCTCGGGCAGCCCGACCAGCTGCACGGCCTGAGCAGCGGCGACCGCGGTCGGCAGCGCCGTCGGATCGGCCAGTCCGACGTCCTCGCTGGCGAGGATCACCAGCCGGCGCGCGACGAAGCGCGGGTCCTCCCCGGCCTCGAGCATGCGCGCCAGGTAGTGCAGGGCGGCGTCGACGTCGGAGCCCCGTACGGACTTGATGAACGCGCTGGCGACGTCGTAGTGCTGGTCGCCGGTCTTGTCGTAGCGCACCGCGGCGCGGTCGACGGCCCGCTCCAGGGTGGCGACGTCGAGCGAGGTTCGGCCCAGGACGAGCGCGGCCCCCGCTCCGGCCTCCAGCGCGGTCAGGGCCCGGCGGGCGTCGCCGCCGGCGATGCGCACCAGGTGGGCCTCGGCGTCGGCGTCCAGCGCGACCTGCGCGTCAAGGCCGCGCGGATCGGTCAGGGCACGGCGCACGAGGGCGCGGACGTCGTCGTCGGGCAGCGGCTCGAGGGTCAGCAGGAGCGCGCGCGAGAGCAGCGGGGAGATCACGCTGAAGTACGGGTTCTCGGTGGTCGCGCCCACGAAGACCACCCAGCGGTTCTCGACCGCGGGCAGCAGGGCGTCCTGCTGCGACTTGGAGAACCGGTGCACCTCGTCGACGAACAGCACGGTCTCCCGGCCCGCCCGCTCGCGTTCCCGGCGCGCCTCCTCGATCGCGGCGCGCAGCTCCTTCACGCCCGCGCTCACGGCGGAGAGCTCGACGAACCGCCGCCCGGGCACCGCGGCCAGCAGGTAGGCGAGCGTGGTCTTGCCGCTGCCAGGGGCACCCCAGAGCACGACCGCGGGCGGGCCGGCGAGCCCGGCGGAGCCCGGCTCGACCAGCCGGCGCAGCGGAGTCCCCGGCCGCAGCAACGCCGCCTGTCCGACGACCTCGTCGACGGTGCGGGGGCGCATGCGCACCGCGAGCGGCACGTCGGCGGGCACCGCCCGGCCCGGTCCGGGCGGCGACGGCCCGACGGGATCGGCGGAGAACAGATCGTCGGCCTGCACGTCCGCGACACTAATGCCGGACGGTGCCGGGGCCCGCCGGCCGGATGCGCGACCGCGGACTCGAAGTCACGCCCCGGCAGCCGGAGGTACGCCGTTCCGGTGGGGAGGAGGAACAGCACCACAGGCGCACAGCGCGCGGCCTACGCTGCCCAAGGTCTCAAGGTCCCGATGGCACGGACGCCGGGAGCGCGATGGTCAAGCAGGGTCCCTCCGAGGACGATAGGGCTCCCCAGGGCGGCGGGCTGCCCGCCCACCGGGCACCGCTGGTCGCCTACGCGCAGGCTTGGGACAGCCCGCTCGTGGCGCTCGCCCTCACCAACCTCGACGGCGTGCTGGTCGCGGCCAGCGCGACGTTCCGCGACCGGGCCGGTCTCCCCGCCCGGCCCGAGGGGACGCCCCTGGCCGAGCTCGCCCCACCGCTCGCCTCCGTACGCGAGCTCCTGCGCGAGGGCCGCGTCGAGCCGGCGCCGCAGCAGGAGTGCTGCTCCGACCTGACGGGCGCGACGAGCTCATGTGCACCGTGCACCTGGTCTCCCAGCCGGACGGATCTCCCGGCTGGTTCCTGATCCACCTGCCCGAGGGCGGCATCCTCGCCCTGCACGACTCCCTCACCGGCCTGCCCAACCGCACCCTGCTGCTCGACCGGCTGGCCCAGGCCCAGCGCCGCCGCTCCCGCACCGGCACCTCCGTGGAGGTGGTCGTGGTCGACCTGGACGGCTTCAAGCAGGTCAACGACGAGCTCGGTCATCTCGCCGGCGACTCCGTCCTGGTCGAGGTCGCCCGGCGTCTGCTGAGCCTCGTCCGCCCCGGCGACACGGTGGCGCGCTGGGGGGCGACGAGTTCGTACTCCTCCTCGAGGCCCCGGCCCGGCTCAGCGGGGAAACCGTCTGCTCGCGCATCGAGGCCGTGCTGGCGGCACCGGTGCGCGTGGACGACGCCTCCGTCGGCGTCGCGGCGAGCTGCGGTTGGGCGAGCGCAGGGGCCGACAAGCGCGGGATCGACGTGCTGCGTCGAGCCGACCTGGCGATGTACGAGGTGAAGCGACGCCGGCGGGCCGACGGTCCCGGCTGACGCGGGGTCGGCGCCGCTCGCCCGTCAGGCGCCGGCCTCGACCGGTGCCGGTCGCGGCAGGGCGGGCGCCGGTGGCGCGGCGTCGATGCCCGCCTCCTTGCGCTGCTCCGCGGTGATGGGGGTGGGCGCGCCGGTCAGCGGATCGCTGCCGGAGGCGGTCTTGGGAAAGGCGATGACCTCGCGGATCGAGTCGACGTCGGCGAGCACGGCGGCGAGCCGGTCGATGCCGAGGGCGATGCCGCCGTGCGGGGGCGGACCGTACTGGAACGCCTCGAGCAGGAAGCCGAACTTCTCCTCCGCCTGCTCCTTGCCGAGGCCGATCACGTCGAAGACCCGCTGCTGCATCTCGGCTCGGTGGATACGGATCGACCCGCCACCGAGCTCGCTGCCGTTCAGCACCAGGTCGTAGGCCCGGGAGAGCGCCCGGGCGGGATCGTCCTGGAAGGTGTCGGCCCAGTCGGGGGTCGGGGCGGTGAACGGGTGGTGGATGGCGGTCCAGCCGCCCTCGCCGTCGGCCTCGAACATCGGGAAGTCGACGATCCAGACGAACTCCCGCCGCGACTCGTCGATCAGCCCGCAGCGGCGGCCGATCTCCTGGCGGGTGGCGGCGAGCAGGGCGAGCGCCTCGGCCCGGCGGTCCGCGGCGAAGAAGACGCAGTCGCCCGGGGAGGCCCCCACTCGCGCTGCCAGGCCCGAGCGCTCGGCCTCCGAGAGGTTCTTGCTCACCGGACCGCCCAGCGTCCCGTCCTCCTGCACGAGCACGTAGGCCAGGCCCTTGGCGCCCCGTGAGCGCGCCCACTCCTGCCAGGCGTCGAGCTCGCGGCGGGCCAGGGCGGCGCCGCCCGGCATCACGACCGCGCCGACGTGCCCACCCGGCCCCTGCTGGAAGACCCGGAACGGGGTGTCGCGGAAGTAGTCGGTCAGATCGACCAGCTCCACCCCGAAGCGCAGGTCGGGCCGGTCGATGCCGAAGCGGCGCATCGCCTCCTCGTACGACATCCGCGGCAGCGGCAGCGGCACGTCGTAGCCGGCGAGCTCCCCCCACAGCCGCGTTATCACCCGCTCGGTGAGACCGAGGACGTCCTGCTCGTCGGCGAAGCTCATCTCCACGTCGAGCTGGGTGAACTCCGGCTGCCGGTCGGCCCGGAAGTCCTCGTCACGAAAGCAGCGCGCGATCTGGTAGTAGCGCTCGAGCCCGCCGACCATCAGCAGCTGCTTGAACAGCTGCGGTGACTGCGGCAGGGCGTACCAGTGCCCCGGCTGCAGGCGCACCGGGACGAGGAAGTCGCGGGCCCCCTCGGGAGTCGAGCGGGTGAGGTCGGGGGTCTCGATGTCGTAGAAGCCCTGCTCGTCCATGACGGCGCGGATCGTGCGCACCGCTCGCGAGCGCAGCCGCAGCGCGCGCGCCGGACCCTCGCGGCGCAGGTCGAGGTAGCGGTACTTCAGGCGCACCTCGTCGGCGACCTCGCCGGTGCCGCCCTCCACCGGGAAGGGCAGCGGCGCGGACTCGGAGAGGACCTCCACGTCGGCAGCGGCCACCTCGACCTCCCCCGTCGCCAGCCCCGGGTTCTCGTTGCCCTCCGGGCGTCGGCGGACCTCGCCGGTGACCTTGAGGCAGTACTCGCTGCGCACCGCGTGCCCCAGGTCGGACTCGCGCACCACCACCTGGGCGCGGCCGGAGCCGTCGCGCAGGTCGAGGAAGGTCACCCCCCCGTGGTCGCGGCGGCGGGCGACCCAGCCGGCGAGGGTCACCGTCGTGCCGATGTCGTCGGCGCGCAGCGCCCCGGCGTCGTGGGTGCGGATCACTCGGACAGTCTCTCCTGGAGGGTGGGGACGAGCTCGGCGAGCGCCACCGCGTGCTGCTCGCCGCTGGCGAGCTCCTTGAGCTGCGCGGTGCCGGTCTCGAGGTCACGCTCGCCGAGGATCACCGCGTACGCGGCGCCGCTGCGGTCGGCGGCCTTCATCGCGCCCTTGAGGCCGCGTCCGCCCGTGGCGAGGTCGGCCGGCACGCCGGCCCGGCGCAACGCGGTCACGGTGGTGAAGAGCGCCCGCCGGGCCTGCTCGCCGAGCGGGACGGCGTACACCCGGACGGGGGCGGGCACGGGGACGGGGACCTGCTCGGCGTCGAGGGCGAGCAGCGTGCGGTCGACGCCGAGAGCCCAGCCGACGCCGGGCAGCGACGGCCCGCCGAGGACCTCCGCCAAGCCGTCGTAGCGGCCGCCGCCGCCGACCGCGGACTGCGCGCCCAGCCCGTCGTGGACGAACTCGAAGGTCGTGCGGGTGTAGTAGTCGAGCCCGCGCACCAGCCGGGGGTCGTCGGTGTAGGCGATGCCCGCATCGCTCAGCAGCGCGCGCACGGCCTCGTGGTGGGCCTTGCACTCCGCGCACAGCGCGTCGGCCTGCAGCGGCGCGTCGCGCAGCTGGGCCTGCACCTCGGGCCGCTTGTCGTCGAGCACCCGCAACGGGTTGATCTCGGCGCGCCTGCGGGTGTCCTCGTCGAGGTCGAGCCGGCGCAGGAAGTCCTGCAGGGCAGCGCGGTAGGCCGGGCGGCAGCGGGGGTCACCCAGGGAGTTCAGCAGCAACCGGACCTGCGTGAGTCCCAGGGCGGTGTAGGCGTCGGCGGCGAGGACGACCAGCTCGGCGTCGAGCTCCGGGTCCTCGCCGCCCAGCGCCTCGGCGCCGACCTGGGAGAAGTGCCGGTAGCGGCCCTTCTGCGGGCGCTCGTAGCGGTAGAAGCTGCCGGAGTACCACAGCTTGACCGGCAGGGCGCCCCGGTCGAGCCCGTGCTCGAGGACGGCCCGCAGCACCGACGCCGTGCCCTCGGGGCGCAGCGTCACCGAGTCGCCGCCGCGGGTCTCGAACGTGTACATCTCCTTGCTGACGATGTCGGTGGACTCCCCGACGCCGCGGGCGAACAGCGCGGTGTCCTCGAAGGCGGGGGTCTCGACGTAGCGGTAGCCGGCAACCCGTACGGGGGCGGCCAGCGCGGCCCGCACGGCCAGGGCGGCCTCCGCGCGCGGCGGCAGCAGGTCGTACGTGCCCCGCGGGGCGGTGAAGGCGGCCACGGTCACAGCCCGCGGCTGCCGGGCGCGGCGGGCGTGGCCGCACCGGGCAGGCGCACCAGGAACGGGTTGCTCGCCCGCTCGTGGCCGATGGTCGTGGCCGGGCCGTGACCGGGCAGCACCACGGTCTCGTCGGGCAGGGGCAATACCTTGGCGGCGAGGCTGCGCAGCATGGTCGCGGAGTCACCTCCGGGCAGATCGGTGCGCCCGATGCTGCCGGCGAACAGCACGTCCCCGGACAGGCAGGCCTGGGGCCCGGCGTCACCGTCACCGTCACCGTCGCCGTCGCCGGGCAGGCGGAACATCACCGAGCCCGGGGTGTGACCGGGCGCGTGGTCGACGGTCACCTCGAGCCCGGCGAGGCGCAGCACGGCGCCGTCGGTCAGCTCGAGCACGTCGTCGGGCTCGCTCCACTGCAGCCGCCCGCCGAACAACGCGCGCGTCTCGCGGCTGAGGCCCTTCATCGGGTCGGCGAGCAACTCCCGGTCGTCGGGGTGGATGTAGGCGGGGATGCCGCGGGCGCCCGCGACCGGGGTGACGGAGAAGGTGTGATCGAGGTGGCCGTGGGTGAGCAGCACCGCGACGGGGCGCAGCCGGTGCTCGGCGAGGACGGCGTCGAGCTGCGGGCCGACCTCGATGCCCGGATCGACGACGAGGCACTCCTCGCCGGGCGCGGGCGCGACGACGTAGCAGTTGGTGCCGAACGCCGCGGCGGGGAACCCGGTGACGAGCACGGCCGGCAACTCCTACGGGCACGGGGAACGGGAAGGCTCCGAGGTTACCGGGGAGGGCAGCAGCGCATCGAAGGCGTTCGTACGCTGGACCCGTACCGTCGAGGACGCAAGCCCGTGCGAGGAGGCCCGGACGCCGTGGGCCCGTACGACGAGACTGGGGACCGGCCGTGAGCAGCAGCAGCATCAGCGTCGAGCAGTGGGGCCGCGTCGACGACGAGGGCACGGTCTGGGTGCGCACTCGCGAGGGCGAGCGGGCCGTCGGCTCCTATCCCGGTGCCAGCCCCGGGGAGGCCCTGGCCTACTTCGGGCGCAAGTACGAGGAGCTGGCCGGGCAGATCGAGCTGCTGGAGCAGCGGCTGCGGGCCACCGACGTGAGCTCGAAGGACGCCTCGGCGGCGCTGGAGAAGCTGCGGGCGGCGGTGCCGCAGGCGCGCGCCGTGGGCGACCTCGACGCGCTCGCCGCCCGGCTGGAGGGGCTGCAGGCCCTGGTGGAGGAGCGCCGGCTCGCCGGCGAGGCCGCGCGCGCCCGCGCGCGGGAGCAGGCGCGCGCCGAGAAGGAGCGCCTGGTCACCGAGGTGGAGTCGCTCGCGCAAAGCACGGCGTGGAAGGTGGCCGGGGAGCGGCTGCGCACGCTGCTCGACGAGTGGAAGGCCGCGCCCCGGCTCGACCGGCGCAGCGACGACGAGCTGTGGAAGCGGTTCAGCGCCGCCCGGTCCGCCTTCGACCGGCGCCGGCGCGCGCACTTCGGCGCGCTGGAGACCCAGCGCGAGGAGATCCGCGGCCGCAAGGAGCGCATCGCCACCGAAGCCGAGGCGCTCGCCGGCTCCACGGACTGGGCGGCGACCGCGGCGCGCTACCGGGCGCTGCTCGAGGAGTGGAAGGCGGCGGGGCGGGGAGCGCGCACCACGGACGACACGCTCTGGGCCCGGTTCCGCGCCGCGCAGGACAGCTTCTTCGCGGCCCGCACGGCGGCCTCGCGCGAGCGCGACGCCGGGCTGCACGGCAACCTCGAGCAGAAGGAGGCCCTGGCGGCCGAGGCCGAGGCCCTGCTGCCGGTGCGTGACCTGCGAGCCACCAAGCGCACGCTGCGCGCGATCCAGCAGCGCTGGGAGGCCGTCGGCCCGCTCCCCCGCGACGCCCGCGACCGGGTCGAGGGCCGGCTGAAGAAGGTGGAGGCCGCGGTCCGCAGCGCCGAGCAGGACGAGTGGCGGCGGGCCAATCCCGAGTCGCGGGCGCGGGCCGAATCGGCCGTCGCCCAGCTGGAGACGGCCATCCGCCAGTACGAGGCGCAGGCGGCCGCCGCCCGGGCCGCTGGTCAGGACCGCAAGGCCGTCGAGGCCGAGGCCGCCGTCGCGGCCCGGCGCGCCTGGCTCGCCGAGGCGCAGAAATACACCCGGTGATCATTCACTTGTCGCGGTGATCATGCATTTGTCGGGGTGATCACGTACTTGTCGCGGTGATCACGTACTTGTTGCGGCGGCTGTGGACGACCCCGGCCACGACTGCCCCCGCTGCGCCATTCTCGTCACGTGATCGCCGACGCCCACCCCTTCCACACCCGTCAGCTCGCGTCGCTGCAGCTGACTCCGTACGGTCTGCGCCGGGGGCTGGCCGAGGGGCGGATCCGCCGCGTCATCCGCGGCGGGTACGTCGCCAGCGCCATCCCTGACAGCAGGGCTGTGCGGGCCGCCACCCTGGCCCTGATCGTCGAGGGGCGGGGCGTCGTCTGCCGCACCACCGCGCTGTGGCTCTACGGCCTCGACGGGCTGGGGCCCGGCGAGCACCGGCTACCCCCGTACGCAGAGGTCGTCGTGGCCGAAGGGCGGACGGCCGTGCGCCGGCAGGGGTGCCGTGGATACGTGGCCCAGCTCCGGCCCGAAGCACCCGGGAATTGCCTCATCAACGCGACGAGTGCTCGATCACCACGAGAAGTGCGTGATCAGCTACGGGGGGGTCAGGCGCTGGTGATGCGGTAGGCGTCAAAGACGCCCTCGACGCCGCGGACGGCCTTGAGTACGTGCCCCAGGTGCTTGGGATCGCCCATCTCGAAGGTGAACCGGCTCATCGCCACCCGGTCGCGACTGGTGGCCACCGAGGCCGAGAGGATATTTACGTGCTGGTCCGACAGCACCCGGGTGACGTCGGAGAGCAGCCGGGACCGGTCGAGGGCCTCGACCTGGATGGCGACCAGGAACATCGAGGACGCCGTCGGCGCCCAGGCGACATCGATCATCCGCTCCGGCTGGGTCGACAGCGAGGCGACGTTGGCGCAATCGGCCCGATGCACCGACACGCCGTTGCCACGGGTGACGAAGCCCAGAATGGTGTCGCCGGGCACGGGGGTGCAGCAGCGGGCAAGCTTGATCCAGATGTCGCTGGTGCCCGGGACGATGACGCCGGCGTCGCCGCCGACCCGAGCCCGGGCCGGCCCGCCCCGCCGGGTGGGGGTCGTGGCCTCGGCGAGGTCCTCGGTCGCGCCCTCCTCGCCGCCGAGTGCCTCGACCAGCTTGTGCACGATCGACTGCGCCGAGACGTGGCCCTCCCCCACCGCCGCGTAGAGACCCGAGATGTCGCCGTAGCGCAGCTCGCGGGCGATGGAGGTCAGGGACTCGCTGGAGAGCACCCGCTGGATCGGCAGGTTCTGCTTGCGCATCGCGCGGGCGATCGACTCCTTGCCCTGCTCGATTGCCTCCTCGCGGCGCTCCTTGGTGAACCACTGCCGGATCTTGTTGCGGGCGCGGGGAGAGGCGACGAAGCCCAGCCAGTCGCGGCTCGGCCCCGCGGTGTGCGCCTTCGACGTGAAGATCTCGACGACGTCGCCGTTCTCGAGGCGGCTCTCGAGCGGCACGAGCCGTCCGTTGACCCGCGCCCCGATGCAGCGATGCCCCACCTCGGTGTGCACGGAGTACGCGAAGTCGATCGGGGTGGACCCAGCGGGCAGCGAGAGCACGTCACCCCTGGGGGTGAACACGAACACCTCAGCGGTCGACAGGTCGAAGCGCAGGGAGTCGAGGAACTCGCCGGGGTCCTCGGTTTCCTTCTGCCAGTCAAGGAGCTGGCGGACCCAGGCCATGTCGGCCCGGTTGCCGTCGCTGCCGTCGCGCTGCGAGCCGTCCTGGGGGGACTCCTTGTACTTCCAGTGCGCCGCGATGCCGTACTCCGCCCGCCGGTGCATCGCCTCGGTGCGGATCTGCAGCTCGACGGGCTTGCCCTCAGGACCGATCACGGTCGTGTGCAGCGACTGGTACATGTTGAACTTGGGCATCGCGATGAAGTCCTTGAACCGGCCGGGCACCGGATTCCACCGGGCGTGGATGGCTCCCAGGACCGCGTAGCAGTCGCGGACGGAGTCGACGAGGATGCGGATGCCCACGAGGTCGTAGATGTCGGCGAAGTCGCGCCCGCGCACGATCATCTTCTGGTAGATCGAGTAGTAGTGCTTGGGGCGGCCCCGCACACTGGCCCGGATCCGGGCCTTGCGCAGGTCGGCGGTCACCTGCTCGGTGACTCCCGCGAGGTACTCGTCGCGGCTGGGCGCCCGGTCGGCGACGAGCCGGACGATCTCGTCGTACATCTTGGGATAGAGCGTCGCGAACGAGAGGTCCTCGAGCTCCCACTTGATGGTGTTCATGCCGAGGCGATGGGCGAGCGGCGCGTAGATCTCCAGGGTCTCCCGCGCCTTGCGCTGCGCACTGTCCTTCGAGACGTACTGCCAGGTGCGGGCGTTGTGCAGCCGGTCGGCGAGCTTGATGACGAGGACGCGGATGTCGCGGGCCATCGCGACGACCATCTTGCGCACGGTCTCGGCCTGGGCGGCCTGGCCGTACTTCACCTTGTCGAGCTTGGTGACGCCGTCGACCAGGGCGGCGACCTCGTGGCCGAAGTCGGCGCGCAGCCGCTCGAGGGTGTACTCGGTGTCCTCGACGGTGTCGTGCAGCAGCGCCGCGCACAGGGTGGGCACGGTCATGCCCAGGTCGGCGAGGATGCTCGCGACGGCCAGGGGGTGGGTGATGTAGGGGGCCCCGCTCTTGCGCAGCTGGCCCCGGTGGCAGCGCTCGGCGACGTCGTACGCGCGGGCGAGCATGGCGAGGTCGGCCTTGGGGTGCACCGAGCGGACGGTGCGGAACAGCGGCTCGAGCTCGGGATTGACCGGCGCGCGCTGCGCACCCAGCCGGGCGAGCCGGGCGCGGACCCCGCCCGAGGACGCCACTCCCGCAGCGGATCCGGCGGCCGCCGGACCGGGGACGGCAAGCGCGGACCCGTCGGCCGTTGCGGGCGACCGGGGCAGCGGAGGGACGACCGGCGCCGTGGTGGCCCCGCTCAGGGCCGCGCTTCCACGCTCCGCCGCGCCGCTGCGACCCTCGTCTGGCACCCTGGCCTCCCCCTGGTCCCTCCGGGGCAAGTGTATGGGGATCAACCGGACCCCCGGGCCCGCTGTTCCCGGCAGGTCGTCGACGGTTCGCTACTGCCTCAGCAGGGCGTGCAGCGGCGGTCCGCCGGCGGCGGCGAGCCGGTCAGGCCCACCCAGGGCGGGCAGCTCGATCAGCACGCTGACGCCCACGGCGACCGCGCCGGCGCGGGCGATGAGCCCGAGAGCGGCGCCCGCCGTGCCGCCGGTGGCCAGCACATCGTCCACGACGAGCACCCGCTCCCCCGCCTGCAGCGCCCCGACCTGCACCTGGAGGGTCGCCGACCCGTACTCCAGGTCGTAGGTCGCCTCCAGGGTGGCCCCGGGCAGCTTGCCCTTCTTCCGTACGGGCACGAAGCCGGCGCCGGCGTGGTAGGCGACCGCGGCGGCGAGGATGAAGCCGCGCGCCTCAATGCCGACGACCTTGTCGACGGTGCCACGCCCGTGGTGGGCGACGATGGCGTCGACGGCTCCGGCGAAGGCCACGTGGTCGGCCAGCAGGGGATTGATGTCCTTGAACCGCACCCCGGGGGTGGGGAAGTCAGCGACGTCGCAGACGCGCTCCCCGAGCAGCGCCGGCAGGTCGAGGCTCACCGGCGGCGCCGGGCGGGTCCCTGCCGGGGGCTACCGGCCCGCCGCGGCGCACTGCGCTGCCCGGCCGGGCGCGCCG
>JALYMT010000010.1 GCA_030773555.1 Actinomycetota bacterium
GCAACGAGGTCCAGGTCGTCGTCACCGTGCTCTCCCTGAACCCCGACGACCTGTACGACGTGCTGGCGATCAACGCCGCGTCGGCCTCCACCCAGCTCGCCGGCCTGCCGTTCAGCGGCCCGATCGGGGCCACCCGCGTCGCCCACATCGACGGCCAGTGGGTGGCGTTCCCGACCTACAGCCAGCTCCAGCGCGCGACCTTCGACATGGTCGTGGCGGGCCGGGTCGTCGGTGACGATGTCGCCGTGATGATGGTCGAGGCCGAGGCCACCGAGCGCACCACCGCGCTGATCCGCGACGGCGCGCACGCCCCCACCGAGGAGGTCGTGGCCGAGGGGCTCGAGCAGGCCAAGCCCTTCATCCGGCAGCTGTGCGAGGCGCAGGGCCAGCTGTCCGGCGCGGCGAAGCCGACCGAAGAGTTCCCCGTCTTCCTCGACTACCGCGACGACGTGCTCGAGGCCCTGACCTCGGCGGTGCGCGACGAGCTGGCCTCGGCGCTCACCATCGGCGGCAAGGTCGAGCGCGAGGCCGAGCTCGACCGGGTCCGCGAGCTCGCCCAGAGCAAGCTCGCCCAGCAGTTCGAGGGCCGGGAGAAGGAGATCAGCGGCGCCTTCCGGGCGCTGACGAAGAGGCTGATCCGCCAGCGCATCCTGCGCGACAAGGTGCGCATCGACGGGCGCGGGCTCACCGACATCCGCCAGCTCGGCGCCGAGGTCGACGTCCTCCCGAGGGTGCACGGCTCGGCGCTGTTCGAGCGGGGCGAGACCCAGATCCTCGGGGTCACCACCTTGAACATGCTGCGCCTGGAGCAGACCCTCGACACGCTCTCGCCCGAGAAGAGCAAGCGCTTCATGCACAACTACAACTTTCCGCCGTACTCCACCGGCGAGACCGGGCGGGTCGGCTCGCCGAAGCGCCGCGAGATCGGTCACGGCGCCCTCGCCGAGCGCGCTCTCGTCCCGGTGCTGCCGGCGCGCGAGGAGTTCCCGTACGCCATTCGCCAGGTCTCCGAGGCGCTCGGGTCCAACGGCTCGACCTCGATGGGGTCGGTGTGCGCGGCGACGATGTCGCTGCTGAACGCGGGCGTGCCGCTGCGCGCGCCGGTCGCGGGCATCGCGATGGGCCTGGTCAGCGACACGGTGGACGGGTCCACCGAGTACGTCGCGCTGACCGACATCCTCGGCGCCGAGGACGCCTACGGCGACATGGACTTCAAGGTGGCCGGCACCCGCGAGTTCGTGACGGCGCTGCAGCTCGACACCAAGCTCGACGGCATCCCGGCATCGGTGCTCGCCGGCGCGCTCACCCAGGCCAAGGACGCGCGGCTGCACATCCTCGAGGTGATGAACGAGGCGATCGACCGGCCCGACGAGATGTCGCCCTACGCCCCGCGCATCATCACGGTGAAGATCCCGGTCGACAAGATCGGCGAGGTCATCGGCCCCAAGGGCAAGATGATCAACCAGATCCAGGACGACACCGGGGCCGACATCAGCATCGAGGACGACGGCACGATCTACATCGGCGCCGTCGACGGCCCCTCCGCCGAGGCCGCCCGGCAGGCGATCAACGGCATCGCCAACCCGACCATGCCCGAGGTCGGCGAGCGCTACCTCGGCACGGTCGTGAAGACGACCACGTTCGGCGCTTTCGTCTCGCTGATGCCCGGCCGCGACGGCCTGCTGCACATCTCGCAGCTGCGCAAGATCGCGGGCGGCAAGCGGGTCGAGAACGTCGAGGACGTCGTCAAGGTCGGCGACAAGCTCCAGGTCGAGATCGGCGAGATCGACCCGCGCGGCAAGCTCTCCCTGGTGCCGGTCGTCGAGGACGACAGCAGCGGGGCCACCGGCTCCAACGGCGCCGGCTCCGGGGCCAACGGCGCCGCCACGGGCGGCGGCGGGGCCTCGGTCGACCTCACCGTGCCCGCCGACGACCCGCGCAAGGTCTGAGGGTGCCCGCCGCTCCTGTCGTGGGCTCCGGCGCCGAGCTGCTCGCCGGCGACCAGCGGGCGGGCAGCACCCGGGAGCTGCCCGCCGAGGCCGGAGGAAGTGTCGTCCGACGCAGCGTCCTCCCCAGCGGCCTGCGGGTGATCACCGAGGCGCTGCCGGCGGTCCGCTCGGTGGCCTTCGGCGTCTGGGCGGGGGTGGGCTCGCGCGACGAGTCCCCCTCGCTGGCCGGAGCCTCGCACTACCTCGAGCACCTGCTGTTCAAGGGGACCCGCCGGCGCACGGCACTCGAGATCTCCGCGGCCCTCGACGCCGTAGGCGGCGACCTCAACGCGTTCACCGCGAAGGAGTACACCTGCTTCTACGCGCGGGTGCTCGACTCCGACCTGCCGATCGCCGTGGACGTGGTGTGCGACCTCATCACCTCCTCGGTGGTCGCGGCGGCCGACGTGGACGCCGAGCGGGGGGTGATCCTCGAGGAGATCGCCATGCACGAGGACGACCCCGGCGACCTCGTGCACGACGAGTTCGCCGCGGCCGTCTTCGGCGACGCGCCCCTGGGCCGGCCGATCCTCGGCACGGTGGCGTCGATCGAGTCGCTGCGCCGTGACCCCATCGCCGGCTACTACCGGCGTCGCTACCGGCCGGAGAACCTCGTCGTCGCCGCCGCCGGCAACCTCGACCACGACGCGCTGGTCCGCCAGGTCCAGGACGCGTTCGCGACCGCTGCGGCGGCGAACGGCGCGGTGCCGGCAGCGCCTCGGACGGGGGTGACCCGGCGGATGTCGCGCGGCGGGGATGTGCGGGTCACGTCCCGGCGCACCGAGCAGGCCAACGTGGTGCTCGGGATGCCCGGGCTCGCGCGCACTGACGAGCGGCGCTTCGCGCTCGGCGTGCTCAACGCCGCCCTCGGTGGGGGCATGAGCTCGCGGCTGTTCCAGGAGGTGCGCGAGAAGCGCGGCCTGGCGTACTCCGTCTACAGCTACGCCGACCACTACGCCGACGCGGGGCTGTTCGGCATCTACGCCGGCTGCTCGCCGAAGAAGGTCGACGACGTGCTGGCGATCTGCCGGCAGGAGCTGGACGCGGTCGCCGCCTCCGGCCTGACCGAGGAGGAGCTGCGCCGCGGTCAGGGCTCGGTCCGGGGGAGCCTCGTGCTGGGGCTGGAGGACACCGGCTCGCGCATGAGCCGCCTCGGCAAGGCCGAACTCGTCTACGGCGAGCTGCTCTCGGTCGACGACCTGCTGGCGCGCGTCGCCGCCGTCACCCTCGACGACGTGCAGCAGGTCGCGCGCGACCTGCTCCGCACACCGCCGGCCCTCGCTGTCGTCGGGCCCTTCGAGGAGGACCGCACCTTCGCCGCCGCCGTCGCCTGACCCCGCCGTGATCATGCATTTCTCGTCTTGATCATGCACTTCTCGTCGACAGGGGGACGGCGCTGATGGCCGTACGCGTGGGCGTCATCGGCGCCTACGGTCGCATGGGCGCGCAGGCGTGTCGGGCGGTGGAGGCGGCCGACGACCTCGAGTTGGTCGCCCGGGTGGGCGCCCAGGACCCCCTCGAGTCCCTGGTCGAGGCCGGAGCCGAGGTCGCGGTGGAGTTCACCCGGCCGGACGCCGTGCTCGACAACCTCAGCTTCTGCATCGGCCACGGCATCAGCGTGGTGTGCGGCACCACGGGTCTCGACGACGAGCGGCTCGACCGGGTGCGCGGCGAGCTGGCCGGGGTTGCCGGCGTCGGCGTCCTGGTGGCGCCGAACTTCGGCATCGGTGCGGTGCTGCTGATGCGTTTCGCTGCCCAGGCCGCGCGGTTCTTCGAGTCGGTGGAGATCGTGGAGCTGCACCATCCCGACAAGGCCGACGCCCCGAGCGGGACCGCGCGGCGCACCGCCGAGCTGGTGGCCGCCGCCCGCCAGGCCGCCGGGCTCGGCGCCCAGCCCGACGCGACCACGTCGTCGCTGCCCGGCGCGCGCGGGGCCCTGGTCGAGGGGGTGCCGGTGCACGCGGTGCGGCTGCGGGGCCTGGTCGCCCACCAGGAGGTGCTGCTCGGGGAGCCCGGCGAGCTGCTGACGCTGCGCCACGACTCCTTCGACCGCGCCTCCTTCATGCCGGGTGTGCTGCTCGGCATCCGCCGCGTGCGGGAACGCCCCGGGCTGACCGTGGGACTCGAGCACGTCCTCGACCTGGACTAGGGGAGCTCGCATGCGCGCCCGCCCGGTGGCACTGCTGCTCGTGGCCGTGCTCGTCTTCTACATCCTGGTCGTCGGCCAGCGCGGCCTGCTGCTCGTCTCCGACGGCCGCCCCGCCTTCGTGCTGCTCGGGATCGGGGTGCTGCTGCTGCCCCTGGTGGGCGTCTGGGTGGTGGTACAGGAGCTGCGCTTCGGCCGGACGAGCGAGCGGCTGGCACGGGAGCTGGCCGCCGAGGGCGGCCTGCCGATCGACGAGGTGACGACCGGCCCCGGCCGGCGCCGGATCGACCGCGACGCCGCCGACCGGGTCTTCGACCGGCGCAAGGAGGAGGTCGAGGCCGACCCGGGGAACTGGCGAGGGTGGTACCGCCTGGCCGTGGCCTACGGGGACGCCGGCGACACCGCCCAGGGCCGCAAGGCGATGCGCCGGGCGATCGCGCTGCACGACGGCGCGGGCCGGCGCACCTGATGCCTGCTCGCCCGGCGCGCTCGTCCCCGGGTCCGGTGAACCGACCGAGGGCGCCGCGGGTCAGCCCAGCGCGCGGACCGCGGCCGCGACCGCGGCCGCCACGGCGACGACGACTAGGAACGGCGCGCGCAGCAGGAGGGCGAGCACGCCGGCCGCGACTCCGGCCACCCGGGCGTCGAGCACCAGGCGGGTGCCCTCGCTGACGGTCTGTACCGCGACGAGCGCGGACAACAGCGCGACGAGCAGCGCGGCGGCCGCGCGCTGCACGCCGGGACGCCGTACCCAGCTCTCCGGCACCGATAGGCCGGCGAGCTTGAGCAGGTAGCAGCCGAGGGAGGCGAGCAGCACCCCCGCCCAGATCACGACCCCGCCCGGGGTACGGCGGGGCGGTGGGGGAGGAAGCCGACGGCGACGGCGACCAGCGCCGCGGCGAGCACCGGCACCCCGACCGGCGCCACCGGTACGAGCAGCAAGGCGACCAGGACGGCCAGCGCGGCGACCGTCCACGCCGCCCCGCCCCGCAGGCGGGGGGCGAGCAGGGCGACGA
>JALYMT010000011.1 GCA_030773555.1 Actinomycetota bacterium
CAAGCTGCACCAGTGCGGCCTGCCCAAGCAGATGGCGCTCGAGCTGTTCAAGCCGTTCGTCATGAAGCGGCTGGTCGACCTCAACCACGCGCAGAACATCAAGAGCGCCAAGCGCATGGTCGAGCGCGCCCGCCCGGTCGTGTGGGACGTGCTGGAGGAGGTCATCACCGACCACCCCGTGCTGCTCAACCGCGCACCGACGCTGCACCGCCTGGGCATCCAGGCCTTCGAGCCGCAGCTGGTCGAGGGCAAGGCCATCCAGATCCACCCGCTGGTCTGCACGGCGTTCAACGCCGACTTCGACGGCGACCAGATGGCGGTGCACCTGCCGCTGTCGGCGGAGGCACAGGCCGAGGCCCGCATCCTCATGCTGTCCAGCAACAACATCCTCTCGCCGGCGCACGGCCGTCCGATCACGTCGCCGACGCAGGACATGGTGCTGGGCATCTACTACCTGACCTCCGTCCGCGAGAGCGGCAAGGGCAAGGGACGCACCTTTTCCTCGATCGCCGAGGCGGTGATGGCCTACGACGCCCGCGAGCTCGACCTCCAGTCGCGGGTGCGCATCCGCTTCACGGCGGTCGTCCCGCCGAGCCCGTCCACGGTGGAGGGCGCAGCCGCGGCCAGCGTCGACCGTGGCCTGCCGGGCCTGCTCGACGACGCGGGCCCGGATGCCCTGGTGGGTTCTGCCCTGCGCTCGGTGCCCGAGGGCGAGGCGATCGCCGACGCGCGCTCGCAGGCCGACGGGCAGGCCGGGGGGTCCCCTGCGGCGGTGGTGCTCGAGACGACCCTCGGCCGGGCGCTGTTCAACGAGGCGCTGCCTGCCGACTACCCGTTCGTCGACGCGGTGGTGGACAAGAAGGTGCTCTCGGGCATCGTCAACGACCTCGCCGAGCGCTACCCGAAGGTGCAGGTGGCCGCGACGCTCGACGCGCTCAAGGCCGCCGGCTTCCACTGGGCGACCCGCTCGGGCGTGACGATCTCCATCGAGGACGTGGTCACCCCCGAGAACAAGGCAGCAGTCCTCAACGACTACGAAGGCCGGGCCGAGAAGGTCCAGGCGCAGTACGAGCGGGGCCTGATCACCGACGACGAGCGCCGCCAGGAGCTCATCGAGATCTGGACCCGGGCGACCAACGAGGTCGCCGAGGCGATGCAGGAGTTCTTCCCGCGGACCAACCCGGTGTTCATGATGGTGCACTCGGGAGCGCGCGGGAACTGGATGCAGGTGCGCCAGATCGCCGGCATGCGCGGCCTGGTGGCCAACCCCAAGGGCGAGATCATCCCGCGGCCGATCAAGGCGAACTTCCGTGAGGGTCTGTCCGTGCTGGAGTACTTCATCTCCACGCACGGCGCTCGCAAGGGCCTGGCCGACACGGCCCTGCGCACCGCCGACTCGGGCTACCTCACCCGCCGGCTCGTCGACGTCAGTCAGGACGTGATCATCCGCGAGGAGGACTGCGGCACCGACCGCGGCATCCTGATGCGGATCGCGGACCGGGCGGCCGACGGGACCCTGCGTCCTGCCGACAACGTCGAGACGAGCGTCTACGCGCGGAACACCGCCGAGGACGTCCCGGCCGAGGGCAGCGGCGGCGTCGGGACGGTCCTCCCGGCCGGCACGGACCTGGGTGACATCAACATCACCCGCCTGATCGGCGCGGGTGTCGAGGCGCTCAAGGTGCGCTCGGTGCTGACGTGCGAGAGCAAGGTCGGGACCTGCGCGATGTGCTACGGGCGCTCGCTGGCCACCGGCAAGCTCGTCGACGTCGGTGAGGCCGTGGGCATCATCGCGGCGCAGTCCATCGGCGAGCCGGGCACCCAGCTGACGATGCGCACCTTCCACACCGGCGGCGTCGCGGGTGACGACATCACCCACGGCCTGCCGCGTGTCGTGGAGCTCTTCGAGGCCCGCACCCCGAAGGGTGTCGCTCCGATCTCGGAGGCCGCCGGCCGGGTGCGCATCGAGGACACCGAGAAGGCCCGCAAGCTGGTCGTGACCCCCGACGACGGCTCGGAGGAGGTGCCCTACCAGGTTTCCAAGCGTTCCCGGCTGCTCGTCGCCGACGGTGACGCCGTGACCGTGGGTCAGCAGCTGGTCATGGGCGCGGTCGACCCGAAGCAGGTGCTGCGCATCCTCGGCCCGCGCCAGGTGCAGATGCACCTGGTCGAGCAGGTCCAGGAGGTCTACCGGTCGCAGGGCGTCTCGATCCACGACAAGCACATCGAGGTGATCGTCCGGCAGATGCTCAAGCGGGTGACGATCATCGAGTCCGGTGATGCCGAGCTGCTGCCCGGTGAGCTCGTCGAGCGGTCGCGCTTCGAGGAGGAGAACCGGCGGGTGGTCGCCGAGGGTGCTGTCCCGGCCTCCGGACGCCCGGAGCTGATGGGCATCACCAAGGCCTCGCTGGCCACCGAGTCGTGGCTGTCGGCGGCGTCGTTCCAGGAGACCACCCGGGTGCTCACCGACGCGGCGATCCACGCCCGCTCGGACTCTCTGCTCGGACTCAAGGAGAACGTCATCATCGGCAAGCTCATCCCGGCGGGCACCGGACTCGGTCGCTACCGCAAAATCCGGGTCGAGCCGACCGAGGAGGCCAAGGCCGCGATGTACTCCCTGAACGGGTACGACGACCTGCAGTACGCCCAGTTCGGGAGCGGCTCCGGCCAGGCGGTTCCGCTGGAGGACTACGACTACGGGCAGTACTCCAGCTGATCGCCGGTGCGGCTCCCCGCCGCCGGGCCTCAGCACCCAGCGCCGCCCGCCCCCAGCATCGGGGCGGGCGGCGCTCCCGCGTCCGGTGCCGCGGGGGCTTTCCCCGCGACGTCCGGCCCCTCCCCTCGCGACGCGCCGGACCCCCTTTTGACCCGAATTGTGGCCCTGGGTAGGCTGAGACTTCGCGCCTGGGCTGGCCCGGGCACTTGCGCGTGCGCACCGAGCGGCACGTCTCCCGTCCACGACCTCGGGGTCTGCGGGCGGCAGCGGCGACACACCCGACCTCGGGGACGGGAAAACCCCCGCGGTGCCGCACCGAAGCGACCGACGACGGCCACCGACGACAGCACCGAAGCGAGAAAGACGGAGACCTAGTGCCCACGATCCAGCAGCTGGTCCGCAAGGGCCGCGAGGACAAGGTCGAGAAGACCAGCACCCCGGCACTCAAGGGCAGCCCCCAGCGACGTGGCGTCTGCACTCGGGTCTACACGACCACCCCGAAGAAGCCGAACTCCGCGCTGCGCAAGGTGGCCCGCGTGCGGTTGACCAGTGGCATCGAGGTGACCGCCTACATTCCCGGCGTGGGTCACAACCTGCAGGAGCACTCGATCGTGCTCGTGCGCGGCGGCCGCGTGAAGGATCTGCCGGGGGTCCGCTACAAGATCATCCGTGGCTCCCTGGACACTCAGGGTGTGAAGAACCGCAAGCAGGCGCGCAGCCGCTACGGGGCGAAGAAGGAGAAGAGCTGATGCCGCGCAAGGGACCCGCGCCCAAGCACGAGGTCGTGACCGATCCGGTCTACGGCTCGCAGTTGGTGACGCAGCTGGTCAACAAGGTGCTCTCCGGCGGCAAGAAGTCCGTGGCCGAGCGCATCGTCTACTCGGCGCTCGAGGGGTGCCGCGACAAGAGCGGGACCGACCCGGTGATCACGCTCAAGCGAGCTCTCGACAACGTCAAGCCCACGCTCGAGGTGCGCAGCCGGCGCGTGGGCGGTGCGACCTACCAGGTGCCCATCGAGGTGCGTCCCGGGCGATCGAGCACCCTGGCCCTGCGCTGGCTGGTCAGCTACTCGCGTCAGCGCCGCGAGAAGACGATGACCGAGCGGCTCATGAACGAGCTGCTCGACGCGAGCAACGGCCTGGGCGCGAGCGTGAAGCGTCGCGAGGACACGCACAAGATGGCGGAGTCCAACAAGGCCTTCGCCCACTACCGCTGGTAATCCTGGCAGCCCGAGATACTTCCGAGAACCGAGAGAAGACCGACTTCCGTGGCAACAACCGCAGCTCTTGACCTGGCCAAGGTCCGCAACATCGGGATCATGGCGCACATCGACGCGGGCAAGACCACCACCACCGAGCGGATCCTGTTCTACACCGGGATCAACTACAAGATCGGTGAGGTCCACGAGGGCGCCGCCACCATGGACTGGATGGAGCAGGAGCAGGAGCGGGGCATCACGATCACCTCCGCCGCGACCACCTGCACCTGGGACGGCCACACCATCAACATCATCGACACCCCTGGGCACGTCGACTTCACGGTCGAGGTCGAGCGCTCCCTGCGCGTCCTCGACGGCGCCGTCGCGGTCTTCGACGGGGTCGCCGGGGTCGAGCCGCAGTCCGAGACGGTGTGGCGCCAGGCCGACCGCTACAACGTCCCCCGCATCTGCTTCGTCAACAAGCTCGACCGGGTGGGAGCGGAGTTCCACCGCTGCGTCGAGATGATCGTGTCCCGACTCAACGCCACCCCCCTCGTGCTGCAGATCCCCATTGGCGCCGAGGCCGACTTCGTCGGCGTCGTCGACCTCATCGGCATGCGCGCCCTGGTCTGGAACACCGAGGGCAAGGGCGACAAGTACGACGTCGAAGAGATCCCGGCGTCGCACGAGGAGGCGGCGCGCGAGTGGCGCGACCGCCTGCTCGAGACCATCGCCGAAGCCGACGACGAGATGATGGAGCTCTACCTGGAGGGCCAGGAGCCCACTGAGGAGCAGCTCGTCGCGTCGGTACGCCGGGCCACCATCGCCGGCAAGCTCACGCCGGTCCTGTGCGGCTCGGCCTTCAAGAACAAGGGCGTCCAGCCCATGCTCGACGCCGTCGTGCGCTACCTGCCCTCACCGCTGGACGTCGGCGCCGTCGAGGGTCACGACGTCCGCGACGAGGAGAAAATCCTCCGGCGCGAGCCTGACGAGACCGCCCCCCTCGCCGGCCTGGCGTTCAAGATCATGAGTGATCCGCACCTGGGCAAGCTCACGTACCTGCGCATCTACTCGGGCACGCTGACCGCCGGCACTCAGGTGCTCAACAGCACCAAGGGCAGCAGGGAGCGCATCGGGAAGATTTACCGGATGCACGCCAACAAGCGCGAGGAGATCGAGCGGGCGACGGCGGGTGACATCGTCGCGGTGATGGGCCTGAAGAACACCACCACCGGCGACACGCTCTGCGGGCCGGAGGCCCCGGTCATCCTCGAGTCGATGAACTTCCCCGCTCCCGTCATCCACGTGGCGATCGAGCCGAAGTCCAAGGGCGACCAGGAGAAGCTGGGCGTCGCGATCCAGCGCCTCGCCGAGGAGGACCCGACCTTCCAGGTCCGCACCGACGAGGAGACCGGTCAGACGATCATTGCGGGGATGGGCGAGCTCCACCTCGAGGTGCTGGTCGACCGGATGCGGCGGGAGTTCAAGGTCGAGGCCAACGTCGGCAAGCCGCAGGTCGCCTACCGGGAGACCATCCGCCGCAAGGTGGAGAAGGTCGACTACACCCACAAGAAGCAGACCGGCGGCTCGGGACAGTTCGCCAAGGTGCAGATCGACCTCGAGCCCACCGGCGGCGGCGGCTACGAGTTCGTGAACGCGGTCACCGGCGGTCGCATCCCCCGCGAGTACATCCCCTCGGTCGACACCGGCGCCCAGGAGGCGATGGAGTTCGGCGTGCTCGCCGGCTTCCCGATCGTCGACGTCAAGGTGACGCTGCAGGACGGCGCCTACCACGAGGTCGACTCCAGCGAGCTCGCCTTCAAGATCGCGGGCTCGATGGCCTTCAAGGACGCTGCGCGCAAGGCCAGTCCGGTCATCCTCGAGCCGATGATGTCCGTCGAGGTCATCACGCCCGAGGACTACATGGGTGACGTCATCGGCGACCTGAACTCCCGGCGTGGGCAGATCCAGGAGATGGGCGAGCGCAGCGGCGCCCGGGTCATCAAGGCGCTGGTCCCGCTGTCGGAGATGTTCGGCTACGTCGGCGACCTGCGCAGCAAGACCCAGGGGCGCGCAAGCTACTCGATGCAGTTCGACTCGTACGCCGAGGTCCCGCGCAACGTGGCCGAGGAGATCATCAAGAAGGCGCGCGGCGAGTAGTCGCCGCACTCGACAACCATCCACCCCCAGCCCGGGGCCGCACGGCGCCGAGGCAACCCGCTTCCAGGAGGACCCCCGTGGCGAAGGCGAAGTTCGAGCGAACCAAGCCGCACGTCAACATCGGCACCATCGGCCACATCGACCACGGCAAGACGACGCTCACGGCCGCGATCACCAAGGTGCTGCACGACAAGTATCCGGACATCAACCCGTACACCCCGTTCGACGAGATCGACAAGGCGCCGGAAGAGAAGCAGCGCGGCATCACGATCTCGATCGCGCACGTGGAGTACCAGACCGAGGCGCGCCACTACGCACACGTCGACTGCCCCGGTCACGCCGACTACATCAAGAACATGATCACCGGTGCGGCCCAGATGGACGGAGCGATCCTCGTGGTCGCGGCGACCGACGGCCCGATGCCGCAGACCAAGGAGCACGTGCTGCTGGCCCGTCAGGTCGGCGTGCCGTACATCGTCGTGGCGCTCAACAAGTCCGACATGGTCGACGACGAGGAGATCCTCGAGCTCGTCGAGCTCGAGGTGCGCGAGCTGCTGTCAGAGTACGAGTTCCCCGGTGACGACCTGCCGGTCGTGCGAGTCTCGGCCCTGCGCGCTCTCGAGGGCGACCCGGAGTGGTCGGAGAAGCTGCTCGAGCTCATGAACGCGGTCGACTCCGCGATTCCCGAGCCGGTCCGCGAGATCGACAAGCCCTTCCTCATGCCGATCGAGGACGTCTTCACCATCACCGGTCGCGGAACCGTGGTCACCGGCCGCATCGAGCGCGGTGTGGTGAAGGTCACCGGGACCGTCGACATCGTGGGCATCCGCGAGGGCAAGACGACGACGACGGTCACCGGCGTCGAGATGTTCCGCAAGCTGCTCGACGAGGGCCGCGCAGGCGAGAACGTCGGTCTGCTGCTCCGCGGCACCAAGCGCGAGGACGTCGAGCGCGGCCAGGTCGTGGTGAAGCCGGGCTCGATCACGCCGCACACCGGCTTCGAGGCCCAGGTCTACATCCTCAGCAAGGACGAGGGTGGTCGGCACACGCCGTTCTTCAACAACTACCGGCCGCAGTTCTACTTCCGCACCACCGACGTCACCGGCGTCGTGACCCTGCCCGAGGGCACCGAGATGGTGATGCCGGGTGACAACACCGAGATGTCGGTCGAGCTGATCCAGCCGATCGCCATGGAGGAAGGCCTGCGCTTCGCGATCCGCGAGGGCGGCCGCACCGTGGGCGCCGGCCGGGTCACGGAGATCACCAAGTAGCACCCGGCCATTGGCCAAAGCCGTGTTCGCTGCGGCATACTAGGAAAGTTGCTCACCGAGGTGACCGGGATCGTGTGCAGTCTCCGGCGATTCCGGTCGCCTCGGCGTGAGCGGCGTACGAGCCTCTGTACGCCGTGCCTGCTCCCCGTCGCGATTCCGCAGCCGGCACCGCGCGACACGCCCGACCTCGGGGAGCGGAGCGGGAGGCGGCCAGGAGGCAACGGCGGCGGTACGAGACGAAGGAAGAGCGACCAGCGATGGCGGGACAGAAGATCCGCATCCGGCTCAAGGCCTACGACCACGAGGTCATCGACAGCTCCGCCCGGCGGATCGTCGAAACCGTGACGCGCACCGGCGCGCAGGTCGCGGGCCCGGTGCCGCTGCCCACGGAGAAGAACGTGTACTGCGTCATCCGCTCGCCGCACAAGTACAAGGACTCGCGCGAGCACTTCGAGATGCGCACCCACAAGCGTCTGATCGACATTCTCGACCCGACCCCGAAGACCGTCGACTCGCTCATGCGCCTCGACCTCCCCGCGGGCGTCGACATCGAGATCAAGCTGTAGGGACGAGCACCGCAATGGCTTCGCAGATACCGAGTGTCAAGGGCGTGCTGGGCGAGAAGCTCGGGATGACCCAGGTTTTCGACGAGAACAACCGCATGGTGCCGGTCACGGTCGTCAAGGCCGGGCCGTGCGTGGTGACCCAGGTCCGCACGGCCGAGGCCGACGGCTACGCGGCCGTGCAGATCGCCTACGGGGCGATCGATCCCCGCAAGGTGACCCAGCCGCTGGCGGGGCACTTCGCCAAGGCCGGCGTCGCGCCGCGACGCCATCTGGTCGAGCTGCGCACCGACGACGCGGGCGACTACGCCCTGGGCCAGGAGATCGAGGCCTCGGTGTTCTCGGCCGGCCAGAAGGTCGACGTGATCGCCACGAGCAAGGGCAAGGGCACGGCTGGCGTGATGAAGCGCCACGGCTTCCACGGCCTCGGCGCCGCGCACGGCACCCAGCGCAAGCACCGCTCGCCCGGCTCGATCGGCGCCACCTCGACTCCGGGTCGCGTCTTCAAGGGCGTGCGCATGGCCGGCCGCATGGGCAACGTCCGCACCACCACCCAGAACCTGGTCGTGCACGCGGTCGACCCCGAGCAGGGCTTGCTGCTGCTCAAGGGCGCCGTGCCCGGCCCGCGCGGGAGCCTGGTGCTCGTGCGCACCGCCGCGAAGGGGGCCCCGACCCGATGAGCACGCTCGTGGCCCCCGCGGGAGCCTCCCTGACCCTCGAGGTGCGCACCCCGACCGGCGGCAGCGACGGTACCGTCGACCTGCCGCCCGAGCTGTTCGACGTTCCCCTCAACATCCCGCTGATCCACCAGGTCGTGGTCGCCCAGCAGGCGGCGGCCCGGCGGGGCACCGCCGACACCAAGAACCGCAGCGAGGTCCGCGGTGGCGGCAAGAAGCCCTGGCGGCAGAAGGGCACCGGCCGCGGCCGGGCCGGTTCGATCCGCTCCCCCCAGTTCACCGGCGGTGGTGTCTCCCACGGGCCGACCCCGCGCTCGTACGAGCAGCGCACGCCGAAGAAGATGAAGGCCGCGGCCCTGCGCAGCGCCCTGTCCGACCGGGCCCGCAACGGCCGCATCTCCGTGCTCAGTGCGCTGATCGAGGGCCAGGTCCCCTCGACCAAGGCGGCGCTCGGCGCGCTGGGCGAGCTGTCCGGGCAGCGCAACCTGCTGGTCGTGGTCGGGCGCGGCGACCAGCCGGGTTGGCGCAGCCTGCGCAACCTGCCCGAGGTGCACCTGCTCTGGGCCGACCAGCTCAACACCTACGACGTGCTGGTCTCCGACGAGCTCGTCTTCACCCGCGAAGCACTCCAGGCCTTCATCGACATCGCGCTGACCCGCCAGCGGGCACCGGAGCCGCAGATCGGGGCCACGGCCATCGGCCCGCGTCTCGAGGAGACCGACGACAGCGAAGGAGGGCCGGCGTGAGCACCCTCGACAAGGACCCGCGCGACGTGCTGCTCACCCCGGTGATCAGCGAGAAGAGCTACGGCCTGCTCGACGAGAACCGCTACACGTTCCTCGTGGACCCCCGGTCCAACAAGACCGAGATCCGGATCGCGGTCGAGAAGATCTTCGGGGTGAAGGTCACCGAGGTCAACACCAGCAATCGCGCCGGCAAGCGCAAGCGCACCCGCACCGGCTTCGGCCAGCGCAAGGCCACCAAGCGGGCGATCGTGGCGGTGGCCGAGGGCGACCGCATTGACATCTTCGGTGGCCCGATCACCTGACCGCTGCCGCTGACCTGCACCACACCCACCGCAGAGAACGGACTTCGAGGCAACCGATGGGCATCCGCAAGTACAAGCCGACGACGCCGGGGCGTCGCGGCGCGAGCGTTGCCGACTTCGTCGAGATCACCCGCACCGAGCCCGAACGCTCGCTGGTCCAGCCGCTGCACAACAAGGGCGGGCGCAACAACAACGGCCGGGTGACGACGCGACACCAGGGTGGCGGGCACAAGCGCGCCTTCCGCGTCATCGACTTCCGGCGGGTCGACAAGGACGGCGTGCCAGCCAAGGTCGCGCACATCGAATACGACCCCAACCGCACCGCGCGCATCGCGCTGCTGCACTACGCCGACGGCGAGAAGCGCTACATCCTGGCGCCCACCCGGCTGCGCCAGGGCGACCGGGTCGAGTGCGGCCCGGGGGCCGACATCCGCCCGGGCAACAACCTGCCGCTGCGCAACATCCCGGTCGGCACCGTCGTGCACGCGATCGAGCTGCGGCCGGGTGGGGGCGCGAAGATCGCCCGCTCGGCCGGCTCGAGCGTCCAGCTGGTGGCCAAGGACGGACCGTACGCGCAGCTGCGGATGCCCTCCGGCGAGGTCCGCAACGTCGACGGGCGCTGCCGGGCGAGCATCGGCGAGGTCGGCAACGCCGAGCAGGCCACCATCAACTGGGGCAAGGCGGGGCGCATGCGCTGGAAGGGCAAGCGCCCGACGGTCCGTGGCGTCGCGATGAACCCGGTCGACCACCCGCATGGTGGCGGCGAGGGCAAGACCTCCGGTGGACGCCACCCCACCAACCCCAAGGGCAAGCCCGAGGGCCGCACCCGCCGGGCCCACAAGGCCAGTGACGCCCTCATCGTGCGTCGCCGCCGCACCAAGCAGAAGCGCTAGGAGCAGGATCGATGCCGCGTAGCCTCAAGAAGGGCCCCTTCGTCGACGATCACCTGATCAAGAAGGTGGACGTCCTGAACGACCGGGGCACCAAGAACGTCATCAAGACCTGGTCGCGTCGGTCCATGGTCGTCCCGGCCATGATCGGGCACACCATCGCGGTGCACGACGGGCGCAAGCACATTCCCGTGTTCGTCACCGACGCCATGGTGGGCCACAAGCTCGGCGAGTTCGCTCCCACCCGCACCTTCCGTGGTCACGTGAAGGACGACCGGAGGTCGCGCCGTGGCTGAGAACAAGACCTACCGGCTGCCCGAGAACGCCGCCCTCGCCCAGGCCCGCTACGTGCGCACCGCGCCCATGAAGGCGCGCCGGGTGATCGACACGATCCGCGGCATGAAGGCCGAGGAGGCTCTTCACGCCCTGCGGTTCGCTCCGCAGTCCGCGAGCGAGCCGGTGCAGAAGGTGCTCGCGAGCGCCATGGCCAACGCCGAGCACAACAAGCGCCTCGACCCCGCCACGCTGTGGGTCCGCGAGGCCTACGTCGACGAGGGCCCGACCCTCAAGCGGTTCCGGCCCCGCGCGCAGGGGCGCGCCTACCGCATCCGCAAGCGCACCAGCCACATCACCGGCGTCGTCGAGGCCCGGACCGCAGCGTCGGGGGCGGGCGCCGCCAGCACGAGAGGAAGGACCCGCTAGTGGGACAGAAGGTCAACCCGCACGGGTTCCGCCTGGGCATCACCACCGACTTCAAGAGCCGGTGGTACGCCGACAAGCTCTACAAGGACTACGTCAAGGAAGACGTGGCGATCCGTCGGATGATGTTGCGGGGCATGGAGCGCGCCGGCATCTCCCGGGTGGAGATCGAGCGCACCCGCGACCGAGTCCGCGTCGACATCCACACGGCTCGTCCCGGCATCGTCATCGGGCGCCGGGGAGCCGAGGCCGACCGTATCCGCGGTGACCTGGAGAAGCTCACCGGCAAGCAGGTGCAGCTCAACATCCTCGAGGTCAAGAACCCCGAGACCGACGCCCAGCTCGTCGCGCAGGGCGTCGCCGAGCAGCTGTCGAGCCGGGTGTCGTTCCGGCGGGCCATGCGCAAGTCGATGCAGAGCGCTCTGAAGGCCGGCGCGAAGGGCATCCGGGTGCAGTGCTCCGGGCGGCTGGGTGGAGCCGAGATGAGCCGCTCGGAGTTCTACCGCGAGGGTCGGGTGCCGCTGCACACGCTGCGCGCCGACATCGACTATGGCTTCTACGAGGCTCGCACGACGTTCGGCCGCATCGGCGTCAAGGTGTGGATCTACAAGGGCGACGTGGTCAACGCCCGTGGCGAGCGCGAGGCGCGGACCGCCGACGCCGTCCGCCAGCAGCGCGGCCGGCCGGCCCGGGCGCGGCGCACGGG
>JALYMT010000012.1 GCA_030773555.1 Actinomycetota bacterium
CACCGGTGCCGCTCCAGCCGCCCGCCGCCGAGCCGCCCGCCGCCCAGCCGCCCGCCGCCGAGCCGCCCGCGCCCGACCTGCTGCTGGACCTCTGAGGGCAGCTGGTGACCGGTCCGACCCGATCCCAGCCGCTGCCTTCCGGCAACGACGACGTCTTCGTTGTGCAGGAGCACCACGCCCGCCGGCTGCACTGGGACCTGCGCCTCGAGCGCGCGGGTGCCCTCGCCTCCTGGGCGGTGCCCAAGGGCCTTCCCCTCGACCCCGCGCGCAAGGGCCTCGCGGTGCGCACCCCCGACCACGGCCTGGAGTTCGCCGCGTTCGAGGGGGACATCCCTCAGGGCGAGTACGGCGGGGGCCGCGTGCGCATCTGGGACCGCGGCACGTACGAGACCATCCGCTGGCGGCCCGGCGAGATCGTCGTCACGCTGCGCGGGACTCGGGTCGCCGGGCGCTACGCGCTGGTGCACATCGATGGTGACAACTGGCTCATCTCCCGCCTCGACCCGCCGCCGCATCCGGACTGGCGTCCCGTGCCCGAGCTCGTCCGCCCGATGATGGCCGAGCCCGGGGACTTGCCCGTCGGCGCGGCCGCCGAGCGCTGGGGCTACGAGATGAAGTGGGACGGCGTGCGCGCCGTGCTCTACGCGGACGGCGGCCGGGTGCGGGTGCTGTCGCGCAGCGACCGCGACGTGACCGGCAGCTATCCGGAGATGCGGGCGCTGGGCCGCGCGCTCGGCAGCACCCAGGTCGTGCTCGACGGCGAGCTGGTGGCGGTCGACGAGCTGGGCCGGCCCAGCTTCGGCCGGCTGCAGCAGCGGATGCACGTCACCAACGCCTCGCAGCTGCGGCGCCTGACCTCCGACGTGCCGGTGACGTTCTTCGCCTTCGACGTGCTCCACCTCGAGGGGCGCCCCGCGCTGCGGCTGCCCTACGACGCGCGCCGGGAGCTGCTCGAGTCGCTGGCCCTCGACGGTCAGCACTGGCAGACCCCACCGGGATTCGTCGGCGACGGGGAGGCGGCCCTGGCCACCAGCCGCGCGGCCGGCCTGGAGGGCGTCGTGGCGAAGCGGCGCGACTCCCCGTACGAGCCCGGGCGGCGCAGCCCGCTGTGGCGCAAGGTGAAGATCCTGCGCACCCAGGAGGTCGTCATCGGGGGATGGAAGCCGGGGGAGGGGCGGCGCGCCGGTGGCATCGGGTCGCTGCTGCTCGGCGTGCGCCGCGACCAGGGGCTGGTCTACGCCGGGCACGTCGGCACCGGATTCACCGCGGGAATGCTCGCCGACCTGGCGCGGCTGCTGCGGCCGCTGGAGCGCGCGACGTCGCCGTTCGCCGGCCCGGTGCCCGCCCTGCACGCTCGCGGGGCCCACTGGGTGACGCCCGCGCTGGTCGGTGAGGTGGAGTTCGGCGAGTGGACCCGCGACGGCATGCTCCGCCACCCCTCGTGGCGCGGCCTGCGCCCCGACAAGGAGCCGGGTGAGGTCGTCCCCGAGAGCTGACACAGGCCGACGCCCTCCGCCACGGGGGTTGCGGAGGGCGCCGGGGTTTGCGACCGGGCAGGGAGCCGGCAGGGCAAGTCAAGCCCACGGGAGGTCGCCGCTCCTACCGAACGGGCGAGATGCGCCCCTCGTGACCGAGCCCGGCCACGGTTGGCCGCACCCGCGATCACGCTCCGCTACCGGCCCCCGTCGTCTGGCGGCGGGGGCGCCGACGAGAAGATCAGGGAGGTCACAGGCGGCGCAGGACAGCGGTCACCCGCCCGAGGATCGTGGCCGCATCGCCGTCGATCGGCTCGTAGGCGGCATTGGCGGGCAGCAGCCAGACCTTGCGGTCGCGGCGCTTGAAGGTCTTGACCGTCGCCTCGCCGTCGAGCATCGCGGCGACGACGTCACCGTTGTCGGCGACCGGCTGCTGACGCACCACCACCCAGTCGCCGTCGCAGATGGCGGCCTCGATCATGGAGTCCCCCCGCACCTGCAGCAGGAAGAGGGTGCCCTCGCCCACCAGCTGCCGGGGCAGGGGGAACACGTCCTCGACCGCCTGCTCGGCCAGGATGGGCCCGCCGGCGGCGATACGCCCCACGACGGGGACGTAGGAGGTCGCCGGGCGCTCGTCACGCAGCCCGGTCGGGTCATAGGCGGACTCGCCGTTGCCTGGGTCGGGAGACACGATCTCGATGGCCCGGGGCCGGTTCGGGTCGCGGCGCAGGTAGCCCTTGCGCTCCAGGCTGCGCAGCTGGTGAGCGACGCTGCTCGGGCTGGTCAGGCCCACCGCCTCGCCGATCTCCCGCATGCTCGGGGGATAGCCCCGGCGCTCCACGGACGCGCTGATGACCTCGAGCACCTTGCGCTGCCGGGCGGTCAGCCCCGTGGCGTCGGCCGGCCCGTCGGGGATCTCACGCACCTTGCCCTCGCGCCCGTCCGTCACGGAGTCCTCCTGGTCTCGTCGGTGCTCGCACCGTAGCCCCTTCCCGGAAAAAGCTCAAACACGTGTTCGAACTCCGGTGCATTCTGTCGGCGCCCTGCGGTAGAAACGACTCTCGAACAGGCTTTCGATGGAAGAGGGGCGTGAGGTCATGAGCAGCTGCGCGACCAGCGTGAGTTTTCCTGCCCGGCAGAGCGTGGTTCGCGAGCGTCCGCGCGCCCTCGCCCCGACCGGGCTCTGCCGGCTGCGCGGCGCTCGTCACCGCTCGGAGCTCCCGGTGCGCCTGACCGTGCGGGGTCGCGCGGTCCTGGTCCTGCTGTTCGCGATGCTCGCCTTCGTCGCCTTCGGCGCGGGTCGGGCCAGTGCGGGCGCCGGCGACGCGGCGCCGCCGGTCACGTACGTGACGGTCGCTCCCGGGGAGACGTTGTGGGCCGTCGCCGAGCGGGTGGTCCCGGGCGCCGATCCGCGCGACACGGTGGCGCGGCTGATGGAGGTCAACGGGGTGACTCCGCAGTCCCTGCGACCCGGCCGGCGGCTGGCCGTGCCGGTGCGCTGAGCCGGCGGGCGGGTGGTGTGTCGGAGTTGCACGGCCCGCACGGGCGGCCTAGCGTTCCCCCCAGATGTAGTGCTTACATCGGTGTAAGTTCTCCACATCTAGTGCACAGGTTGTGCGCGGGTTGCCCCAGCTTCTGCACAGGGCGATCCCCAGCAAGACGGCAACGAGCCCAGATCCAGCGGCACGACGCGACGGAAGGGAGGTCGGCGAGTTCATGCACTGCCCGTTCTGCCGGCATTCCGACAGCCGCGTCATCGACAGCCGCACGAGCGAGGACGGCACGGCGATCCGCCGCCGCCGGGCCTGCCCTGCCTGCGGGCGGCGGTTCAGCACGACCGAGACCACCAGCCTGACCGTGGTCAAGCGCAGCGGCGTGACCGAGCCGTTCAGCCGGCTCAAGGTGCTCGCGGGCGCCCGCAAGGCCTGCCAGGGCCGGCCGGTCGGCGAGGACGCGTTGGCCCTGCTCGCCCAACGGGTCGAGGAGACCCTGCGGGCAGGCGGAGCGGCCGAGGTCGACGCCCACGACGTGGGCCTGGCGATCCTCGGGCCGCTGCGCGAGCTCGACGAGGTGGCCTATCTCCGGTTCGCCTCGGTCTACCGCGGCTTCGAGTCCCTCGCGGACTTCGAGGCCGAGATAGCCCTGCTGCGGGCCGTGCGCCCGTCGGCACAGATCGACCTCGACGTCCCGGCGGCAGCTCTGCCCGCCGGCCGGGCCCGAGGCACCTGAGCTTCCCCCTCAGGCACACCACCACCTGAGTCCTTCCCCCTCAGGTTCGCACCGCCAACACCGGGATGTTCCGCGTCCCGGACCATGTTGACCAAGTCGAACCCCACGAGGAGAGGGTCATGACAGACACGTCCCCGAGCACCCGCGCCGACACGCCCCACGTGAACGGGCGGGCTGCCAAGGGCCTGACGGTCGAGCGCATCTTCACCACGCCCGGCGTCCACCCCTACGACGACGTGACCTGGGAGCGCCGCGACGTCGTCCAGACGAACTGGAAGACCGGCGAGACGGTCTTCGAGCAGCGGGGCGTCGAGTTCCCCGACTTCTGGTCGGCCAACGCCTCCACGATCGTCACCACGAAGTACTTCCGCGGCGCGCCCGGCACCGAGGCACGCGAGTGGAGCCTGCGCCAGCTGCTCGACCGGGTCGTGCTGACCTACACCAAGGCCGGCAAGGACCACGGGTACTTCGCCAGCGACGAGGACGCCGAGGTCTTCGAGCACGAGCTCACGCACGCGCTGCTGCACCAGGTCTTCTCGTTCAACTCGCCGGTCTGGTTCAACGTCGGCACGAGCTCACCCCAAGCCGTCAGCGCGTGCTTCATCCTCTCGGTCGACGACACGATGGACTCGATCCTGGACTGGTACAAGGAAGAGGGCCTGATCTTCAAGGGCGGGTCCGGCTCGGGAGTCAACCTCTCCCGCATCCGCTCCTCCAAGGAGCTGCTCTCCAGCGGCGGCACGGCCAGCGGCCCGGTGTCCTTCATGCGCGGCGCCGACGCGTCCGCGGGCACGATCAAGTCCGGCGGCGCGACCCGGCGGGCGGCCAAGATGGTCGTCCTCGACGTCGACCACCCCGACGTCGAGGAGTTCATCGAGACCAAGGCCAGCGAGGAGCGCAAGATTCGCGCGCTCCGTGACGCCGGCTTCGACATGGATCTCGGCGGCAAGGACATCACCAGCGTCCAATACCAGAACGCCAACAACTCGGTCCGGGTCAGCGACGAGTTCATGCGGGCGGTCGAGCAGCGCGGTTCGTTCGGCCTGCGCTCCCGTACGACGGGTGAGGTCCTCGAGACCGTCGACGCCAAGGCGCTGTTCGAGAAGATGGCCCAGGCGGCCTGGGAGTGCGCCGACCCCGGCATCCAGTACGACGACACGATCAACGACTGGCACACCAACCCGGAGACGGGCCGCAT
>JALYMT010000013.1 GCA_030773555.1 Actinomycetota bacterium
GAGCTCGCCGGGGCGGGCCCCGCGCGGGCGGGAGCGGGCCTCCGACGCCCGACCTCGCACGACGCGCGTCCCCTCGGGTGCCACCCGGCTGCGCGCGGAGCGTCCGGAGCGGGTGGTCGGAGCGCGGACGAGCCTGACCGGGCGGGCCGCGGTGCTCGCGCTTGTGGTGTGCGCCCTGGCCCTCGCCCTGGCCTATCCGCTGCGCGCCTATCTCGAGCAGCGGGGGCGGATCGCGGAGCTGCGCGAGCGCACCGCGGCCCAGGAGCAGCGGGTGGCCGAGCTGCGCGCCGAGCAGGACCGCTGGCAGGACCCGGCGTTCGTCCGCCAGCAGGCACGGGAGCGGCTGAACTTCGTGCTGCCCGGGGAGACCCGCTACGTCGTGCTGGAGCCGGGTGAGAACGCCGTTGCCACCCCCGCCCCGTCCGGGGCGCCGCCGGAGCAGCGGGCCTGGTACGGCACGCTCTGGCAGAGCCTGACCGACGGGGGCACCACCTCGACCGACCCCCGCCCCTAGTGCCGCCCGGCACCGTACCCCCCGCTGCCGTGCCCCCCGCCGATCTGGACGCCGTCGGCCAGCAGCTGGGCCGCCCGCCTCGCGGGGTCCGCGGGGTCGCGCACCGCTGCCCCTGCGGCCTGCCCGACGTGGTGGAGACCGCGCCGCGCCTCGAGGACGGCACCCCCTTCCCCACCTTCTACTACCTGACCTGCCCCCGGGCGACCGGCGCGGTCAGCACGCTGGAGTCGACCGGCACGATGCGGGAGATGCAGCACCGGCTGGGTGCCGACCCCGAGCTGGCCGCCGCCTACGCCGCGGCCCACGTCGACTACCTGAGGCGGCGCGAGGCGGTGCAGGGCGTCGAGGAGCTCGCCGGAGTCAGCGCGGGCGGCATGCCCGACCGAGTGAAGTGCCTGCACGTGCTCGTCGCGCACGCCCTCGCCGTCGGGCCCGGGGTCAACCCGCTCGGTGACGAGGCACTGGGCAGGCTCGCGCCCTGGTGGGCGGGCGGGCCGTGCGTGGCAGGCCTGCTGTGACGGAGGGACGGCCGTGACACGGGTAGCCGCCATCGACTGCGGCACCAACTCGATCCGCCTGCTCGTCGCCGACCTCGACGGGCGGCAGGGCAGCCTCACCGACGTCGAGCGCCGCATGGAGGTCGTCCGGCTTGGCCAGGGCGTCGACCGCAGCGGCCGGCTCGCCCCGGAGGCGCTGGAGCGCACCTTCACCGCTTGCCGGCACTACGCCGAGCTCGTACGCGAGCTGGGCGCCGAGCGGCTGCGCTTCGTCGCCACCTCGGCCACCCGTGACGCCGCGAACCGTGACGAGTTCGTCCGCGGCGTCCGCGACGTCCTCGGCGTCGACCCCGAGGTGGTCAGCGGCGACGAGGAGGCGGCGCTGTCGTTCGCCGGCGCCACCCGCGAGCTGCCCGCCGCCGGCCTGCCCGGCCCCTACCTGGTCGTCGACATCGGCGGCGGGTCTACCGAGTTCGTCCTGGGCGACGCGAGCGGCGTCCGCGCGGCCCGCTCGGTCGACATCGGCTGCGTACGGATGACCGAGCGGCACCTGCACGACGACCCGCCGACCGCGGCCCAGGTCGCCGCCGCCCGCGCCGAGATCGATGCCGCGATCGAGCTGGCGGCCGCGGTGGTGCCCCTCGGTGAGGCCCGCACGCTGGTTGGCGTGGCCGGCTCGGTCACCACGGTCACCGCGATGGTGCTCGGGCTAGCGGCCTACGACCCGGCCGCGATCCACCTGGCCCGCGTGGGCGCCGAGGACGTGCGGGAGGCGACCAGCCGCCTGCTGGCGATGCCGCGCGAGGAGCGGGCCGCGCTGCCGTTCATGCACCCGGGGCGGGTCGACGTGATCGGCGCAGGCGCGCTCGTGCTCGTCGCCGTGCTCGACCGGGTCGGGCCCGACCGGGTCGGGCTGGACGCGCTGGTGACCAGCGAGCACGACATCCTCGACGGGATAGCTCTTTCGATGCTCTAGTAAGCCGGATGCTGCATCCGACCCACCAGGACCTACCCGGGCGGAGAGTCCTCGAGCCCGTCGAGGTCGTCGAGGTCGTCGAGGTCGTCGAGGTCGTCGAGGTCGTCGAGGTCGTCGATCTTCCAGGTGGCGGCCTCGACCGCGGCCCTGCGCGTGTTGGGGGACCTTGACTAAGCCACCAAAGCATCGGCGTCCAACGAGCAGCCCGGCGACCAGTGTGAACGTCTGCCGTGGCGACCGGACACAGGGAGATGGTTAGTAGACGCCGGGGAGGAGGCGGCTTGACCTTCTGGTCACGACCTGGACGGGCGCAGGGTGGGCGGGAGGGGCTGTTGCCTTGGGCAGCAGAGCGGGGTCCTGTGCCCGGTGCACGGGAAGACGGCGCGGGGCTCGGGGTGGCGCCGCTGCGTGGCCGCACCGAGGCCGCTCGCTGCGAAAGCCTGCGCTCCTGTCTGCGCACCACCCGCTTTGACGTCTTCCACAGCCACGGCGGAATCAGCTGGGAGGGCTGCGGTGGGACGTTGGTGGCTCGGGAAACCGGTGTGCCGGTGGTGGTGCGCACCGAGCACCAGATCTACCGGCCCTGCACCGCGGCGCAACGCGCAGCGCACCAGCGGGTCGTGCCCGTGGTCGACCAGTTCGTGTGCGTGTCCGAGGCGGTGGCCCGCTCCTTCCGAGCGCAGAGGGTGCCACCGGAGTTGCTCACCGTGGTGCCCAACGGGGTGCCCGACCCGGGGCGCTGCTCCCACTCCAGGGAGGAGGTGCTGGCCGGACTGGGGGGTGCCTGCGCGGGCGCGGGTTCTGCTCAGCGTAGATCGGCTGCACGTGCAGAAGGGCTACCGGCATCTGCTCGCCGCCGCGCCGGCGTTGCTGCGTGGGCAGCCGGACGTGCACTTCGTCTGGGTCGGCACCGGACCGCAGGAGCACCAGCTGCGCGAAGCAACCAGGCGGGAAGGGCTGGGGAGGCGAGTGCACCTGCTCGGCCGGCGGACGGACGTGCCCGACCTGCTCGCCGCCGCCTACGCACTGGTGCTGCCCTCGCTGTTCGAGGGGCTGCCCCTGGTCGCGCTGGAGGCGATGGCCGCCGGCCGGCCCGTGATCGGCACAGCGGTGCAGGGCACCAGCGAGGCGGTGCAGGACGGGGTGACCGGGCACCTGGTGCGCCCGGCCGACCCCGCGGCGCTGGCGGCGGCGCTGCTGGAGCTGCTCGCCTCGCCGGCCACCGCCGCGCGGTGGGGTGCGGCCGGCCGGCGCCGCTTCCAGGAGTGCTTCATCGCGTCCGGGATGGCCCGGCAGACCGCAGCGCTCTACCGAGAACTCCTCGCCGGGACCAGTACCGAGCCGGAGCCCTGACGGAGGTGGGATGAGCAGAGTGCGCACTTGTCTGATGGGAGCCGTACGCCGAGCCGCCGGACCCCGCGCATGAACGCCCCGCGCATCGTGCAGTCCCTCGGCGTGCAGGCCCCCGGGCAGCCGGCCCTATTTCGCCTCCAGGAGCCAGCGCCGTCCGCCGGGGAGCTGTGGCTCGAGACGTGCTACACCGGGCTGTCCGCCGGCACCGAGCTGACCTTCCTCAAGGGCACCAACCCCTATCTGCACGCCCGGTGGGACCAAGAGTGGGGGGTCTTCCGGGAGGGTGAGCCGTCCGCGGCGTATCCGGTGCGGGTGCTCGGCTACATGGAGGTCGCCCAGGTCGTGGAGAGCCGGTCGCCGGCGTTCGGTGAGGGGCAGCTGGTCGGGGCCGCCTACGGGCACCGCACCGGTACCAGCGTGCACCCGCAGCGCCAGCTCGTCGTTCCGCTGCCCGACGGCCTGGACCCGCTGCTGGGCATCTACGCCGCTCAGATGGGACCGATCTGCGCCAACGGGCTGCTGCACGCCGCCGCGGAGTCCACTCCGGGCGAGGTGACCTCCCTGGGGGACGGGGTGCGGGGGCGGCGGGTGCTCGTTCTCGGCGGCGGAGTGGTCGGGCTGCTCAGCGGCCTGTTCGCCGCCCACCATGGAGCGGACGTGGTTCTCGCCGATCCCGACCCGATGCGACTGGCCGCCGCCCGCGGGCTCGGTCTGGACGTCGTCGATGACCGCGCCGCGCCGGCGTGGCATGAGTGCAAGAACCGCTGGCGGCACGGCCCGCGCGACCGGGGTGCGGACCTCGTGCTGCAGTGCCGCGGACAGGCCGCCAGCCTGCAGACCGCCCTCCAAGCGCTACGCCCCCAGGGCAGCGTCATCGACCTCGCCTTCTACCAAGGCGGCGCGGCCGAGGTGCGCCTCGGCGAGGAGTTCCACCACAACGGCCTGACCATCCGCTGCGCGCAGATCGGGCGCGTCCCCCACGGACAGGCCCCCGCCTGGAACCGGCGCCGGCTGGCCGAGGAAACACTGGAGGTACTCACCGCGCACGCGGACCGCATTCGCCACCACCTGATCACCGACGTCGTCCCGCTCGCCGACGGCCCCAACTTGATGACCGAACTCGCCGCCCGCCGCCGAGCCACCATCCGAGCCGTCTTCACCACCAACCAGTGACGCCACGCTGAGATCCCCGGCGCTCGAGCTCCTTCCGGCCGACTCCACCCTCACGCAGCCTCTCGGAGCGGTCGGGGCAGCGGGAGCACCTCACGCGACTTGGGCCGGCACGGGCGGGTAGATCACGGCCCATGCGCCGAAACCGACCCTCGATGACCACGACTCTCGGTCGCGGTGTCCTGTCAGGGCTTGCCGGAACCGTGGGAATGACCGCGTTCCAAAAGCTCGTCGAGATGCCGCTGACCTGACGCGAAGACAGCTACGCCCCGGCCAAGCTCGCCGAGAAGATCCTCCGGGTTCATCCGGCCAGCGGTCAGGGGCACAAGCGTCTGAACTACGCCACCCACTTCGCCCTCGGCGGCCTGTGGGGAGCTGCCCACGGCCTCGCGGCCCCCGGGGCCTGCGCGGCCCCCGCGCCCTGGCGGCGGTCATCGGGCGCCGTCTATCCCGGTGATCTCCTGCTCAACACCGCCCTCGGGCTGTACCGGCCGAGGCGCTGGTCACGTCAGGACTGGGCCATCGACATCACCGACAAGCTCGTTCAAGCAGCAGCGACCGGCGTGGTGTTCGCCATGCCCTCGGACAGGCGGACGCACCGTAGCGCCCAAGCCCACACGCCGTCCCACAACCACCGCCGATTCGGGCAACCGTCCACAACCGGCGACCCAAGCCCTGCCCCTTGACCTCGCTGTTCCCTGACGAGCGGGACCTGGGCATGCCTGGCGACGCGGATCTGTTCGGGCCGGGCTCGTTGGCCTGTCGGATGGGCCGGAAGCGGACCGCTTGAATAGGGCGTTGCTGCGCCCGTTGCGACATCAGCTCGCGCACGGCCAGCTCGCCGAGCGCTGACTCGGCAGCTCGCCGTAGGCGCCGATGCGGGCCGGCTCGACGGTCGTGCCGTAGCCGTTGCAGGTGGCCCCGGCGCGCAGCTGGCCACCAGGGCGGCTACGAAGCCGGGCACCGAGTCACGCGCAAGGTCCGGCACCGAGTCCGGCGCAGGGTCGGGCGCAGGGTCCGGCACCGGGGCGTGCCCGGCCGCGGCGCGCAGCGGCTCCCGGTCAGGCACCGCGGCGGCGACGTCGTCGAAGGCGCGCAGCAGGACCGCGGAGACGTCGGCGGGGGCCAGCCCCCCTCGGCGAGGACCGCGGCGTCGACGCCCCCGAGGCGGACCGCGACCAGGGCGCGCGCGGTCTCGTCAACGGCCACGGCGGGGAGGTCCTCGCCGGCGAGCAGGCGCCGCCACAACCTGGTGAACGTCGTGTCGGCGAGGCTGCCGGCGCGGCCGGCGACCCGGGTCCGCTTCAGGTCACCGAGCTCCGCTCCGCCAGCAGCGGGGCGAGGTGGGTCACGCCGAGCGCGGCCCGCTCGTCGAGCTCCCGCCCCGGCCCGCGGCCGCCACCCGTACGGACGGGAGCGACGTGAACCGCGCTCACGACCGTCCGGCGGTCAGCCAGTCCAGCAGCGCCCGCTCCTGGAGGTGCAGGGCGTGCTCGGGGCGGGTGGCCGGGTCGTCGGTCACCGGCGCCTTGAAGAAGTAGCCGAGCTGCTCCTGCGCCCCCGACTCCCCCCGCTGCGCGGCGAGGTCGAGCAGCCGGACGAGCCCGACGCCCAGCGGCGCAGCCAGCACCGAGCCACGGGCCAGCAGGTTCACCTTGATCTGCATGGGCTGGCCGAGGAACCCGGTGACGTCGATGTTGTCCCAGGCTTCCTTGTCGTCGCCGCGCGGGCGGTATAGTCGATGCGCACCAGGTGGTCCTCGACCGGGTAGCCCAGGATGTCGTCGAGCACCGAGCCCTTGGTGTCGAGCTTGCTCTGCAGCGACGAGGGGTCGTCGAGCGCGAGGCCGTCGCGGTTGCCGAGGATGTTGGTGGAGTACCACCCGTCCACCCGCAGGGCCCGGCTGCGCAGCGCCCGGGGCGATCACGGTCTTCAGCAGGGTCTGCCCGGTCTTGCCGTCCTTGCCGGTGACGGGGACGCCGCGGCGGCGGGCCAGTTCGAGCAGCGCCGGCACGTCCTTGGCGACGCTGGGGGTGAAGTTCACGTGTGGCATGCCCTCGAGCAGCGCGGCGTACGCGTACACCATGGCGGGCGGGATGACGGCGGCGTCGGCGTCGACGGCCGCCTCGAACGCCTCGGGCGTCGCGAAGGAGGGGTCGTCGAGGTCCGGCCAGCGCTCGGTGGACGCGAGGTTTACCACGACGACGGCGTCGAGCGAACGGTCCGCGCGGAAGGCCCGCAGGTCCGCGCGCACGGCCTCGACCTGCTCGCGCAGCCGGGCGTAGCCGACCACGTTGCTGCCCACGACGTTGCGGCAGAAGTCGGCGTTGGCGACCGCCGGCCAGGGGCGCAGCTGCGAGAGCACCGGGCCGACGGCCTCCGCGTGCTCCCGGCCGAGCACACCGTGCACGCTCGCCGCCTTGGCCAGGTCGTCGTCGGAGAGGTCCCAGCCGCCGAAGACCAGGTCGTCGTAGCCGGCCAGGCCGAGCGCCTCCTCCAGGGGCCGCTCGGCACCGTCGGCGTCTGCGACCGTCAGACCCGCGAGCGGCAGCCCCTCGGCGCCGCACGCGCCGATCCGCAGCAGCTCGATGCCCGCGACCATCGTCGTCGCGACCGCGCCGCCGAGGCCGACGACGCCGCACCTACCCGGCGGCGGGCGGCGGCGGGACGCGACCCGGTGGTTGTTACGCTCACGAGGACTCCTTGCTCGAAGGCTGACTGCTCGAAGGCTGACTGCAGGTCGGGCGGCACGGAGGCTGGCAGTCCGCTGCGGTCCGCGAGGAGCCACGCAGGGTGAGGTGGCGTCGGGTGCAGCCTGCCGGTGGTGCTCCCGGCCCGGATCTCGAAACGGTTGCGTGCTGCCCAGCTGGAGTGGACGGGGGGACGGCCGTGACCGACGCTGCACTGGCGCCCGTGGCAGCCGACGCCGCCGACGTACGCCGCCTGTCAGGCTCCGCCGGCACGCTCGGCGAGCTCAGCGAACGTGTCTCGGTCTGCCGGGCCTGCCCCCGGCTGGTGGCCTGGCGCGAGCAGGTCGCGGCGGAGAAGCGGCGGGCGTACGCCGAGGAGTCCTACTGGGGCCGGCCCATCCCCGGCTGGGGCGACGAGCGGGCCCGCCTGCTCGTCGTCGGGCTCGCACCCGCCGCGCACGGCGGCAACCGTACGGGGCGCATCTTCACCGGCGACCGCAGTGGCGACGTGCTGTTCGCCGCCCTGCACCGCGCCGGGTTGGCCGCGCAGCCGACGAGCACGCGTCGCGGCGACGGCCAGCGCCTGATCCGCACCCGCATGGTGGCCGCGGTGCGCTGCGCGCCGCCGGCGAACAAGCCCACTCCCGAGGAGCGCGACACCTGCGCCCCCTGGCTGGACGCGGAGATCACGGCGCTGCGCCCGCACCTGCGCGCCGCGATCCCGCTGGGCGCCTTCGCCTGGACGGTGCTACTCAACGCGCTGGCCCGCGCGGGCGAGCCGGTGCCGCGGCCGCGCCCCGCCTTCGGCCACGGCGCCCAGGTCCGGCTGGGCGACCTGCTCGTCGTCGGCTCCTTCCACCCCAGCCAGCAGAACACGTTCACGGGGCGGCTCACCCCAGCGATGCTCGATGACGTGCTCACCCTCGCCGCAACATGGATGGCGCGGCCCTGAGGCGGGTATGCGCGGGCCATGGCCGAGACGTTCACGGTGTCCGCACCCCCGACCCGCATCCTCGTCGTCGGAGGTGGCTACGTCGGCATGTACACCGCGCTGCGGTTGCAGCGAAAGCTGAGTCGAGCCGAGGCGCAGATCACTGTCGTCGACCCGCGCTCCTACATGACCTACCAACCGTTCCTGCCCGAGGCCGCGGCAGGCAACATCGAGCCCCGCCACGTCGTGGTGCCCCTGCGCCGGGTCCTGGGTCACTGCCACGTGATCACCGGCGAGGTGACGTCGGTGGATCCGGGGCGGCGCGTCGCGGTGGCCCGCACCGACGGCGGCGAGGAGATCCTGCTGCCCTACGACCACCTCGTGATGGCCCCCGGCTCGGTGCCCCGCACCCTGCCCATCCCCGGGCTGGCCGAGGTCGGCGTCGGGTTCAAGCGTGTGGAGGAGGCGATCTACCTCCGAAACCACGTCATCGACCAGCTCGACGTCGCCGCCTCCACCCACGACAAGGACCTCCGTGCCCGCGCGCTGAGCTTCGTGTTCGTCGGCGGGGGGTACGCCGGCATCGAGGCGCTCGGCGAGATCGAGGACATGGCGGAGTACGCCACCCGCTACTACGAGAACATCGAGCCCGCTGACCTGCGCTTCGTGCTGGTCGAGGCGACCGGTCGGGTCCTGCCCGAGGTCAGCGAGGACATGGGCGTCTACACCGTCGAGGAGCTGCGCAGCCGCGGCATCGACGTGCGCCTGGAGACCCGGCTGGAGTCCTGCGTCGACGGGCAGGTGCGACTGTCCGACGGCACCGAGTTCGCTTCGAACACGGTGGTGTGGACCGCCGGGGTCAAGCCGCACCCGCTGCTGGGCAACACCGGGCTGCCCCTCGACGAGCGGGGCCGGCTGCGCGCGACCGCCGAGCTCGAGGTCGTCGACATGCCCGGGCACTGGACGGCCGGCGACTGCGCCGCGGTGCCCGACCTGACCAAGCCCGAGGGCGGATTCACCGGGCCCAGCGCCCAGCATGCCGTCCGGCAGGCCAAGCGGCTCGCCGACAACCTGGCCGCCACCCTGCGGGGGCAGGCGCGCAAGCCGTACCGGCACGCGTACGCCGGCTCGGTGGCCAGCCTCGGGCTCTACGAGGGCGTCGCCGACGTCTACGGGATCAAGGTGCGTGGCTTCCCCGCGTGGCTGATGCACCGCAGCTACCACCTGAGCCGGGTGCCGACCTTCAACCGCAAGGTCCGCGTCCTCGCCGACTGGACCGGTGCGCTGTTCTTCCGCCGCGAGGTGGTCTCGCTGGGCGCCTTCGCCGACCCGCGCCACGAGTTCCAGGCGTACGCCGTGCGCCCGCAGCCCGCCGCCTCGATGTCGGGCCCGGGAGAGGGGCGCGGCCAGTAGCCCGGCCCAGCGGCCGGCCCGCGGATGACGTAGGTTGCACTTGCACACGGGAGCTCGGACCTACCGGGCTGAGAGGGCGGCTAGTACGGGCCGCCGACCGAAGGAACCTGACCCGGGTAACGCCGGCGTAGGGAGTGGTCCTGGCCATGTCGGCTCCGGCGACGACCCCGTCACGCCCCTCGGGGGCCCTCGAGGCGCCCCTCACGTTGAGCGAGCCGGCACTTCGGCTGCTCGGGCTGCGCGAGACCACCGCGACCGTGCTCGCCGCCGTCGTCGGGCTGCCCGCGGTGCTGCGCTGGCGGACGTAAGCGAGCGGCATGCTCGATTCCGCGCCCCGCAGCGCCGACGTCGTCGTCGTCGGCGCCGGTCTCATCGGCCTCGCCGTGGCCTGGCGGGCGGCCTGCACCGGCCTGTCCGTCGTCGTCGTCGACCCCACCCCCGGTACGGGCGCGTCGCAGGCCGCCGCTGGCATGCTCGCTCCGGTCGCGGAGGCGTCGTACGGCGAGGAGTCGCTGCTCGAGCTCTCCCGCGCCTCGCTGCTGCGCTACCCCGCCTTCGTCGAGGACGTCGAGCGGGCGAGCGGGCAGCAGGTGGGGCTGCGCACGGCCGGCACCGTGGTCGTCGGTTTCGACGCCGACGACGTGCACGCCCTCGACGAGCTGCACCGCTTCCAGTGCGAGCTCGGCCTCGACGTCGAGCGCCTCGGTGCCCGCGACTGCCGGCGCGTCGAGCCGGCGCTGACCCCGCGGCTGCGCAGCGGGTTGCGCGTCCGCGGCGACCACTCGGTCGACGGGCGGGCGCTGCACGCGGCGCTGCTCGTCGCCGGCGAGCGCCAGGGGGTGCACCTGGTGGCGCAGCGGGTGCGCGCGCTGCGGGTGGCCGACGGCCGGGTGACCGGAGTCGAGCTCGCCGACGGCGCCGAGCTCGCTGCCGACACGGTCGTGGTGGCCGCGGGCGCGTGGAGCGCGCAGCTGCCGGGGCTGCCCGCGGGCGCGCTGCCCGTACGCCCGGTGAAGGGGCAGATCCTGCGCCTGCGTGGCGACGCCCGGGAGCCGCTGCTGACCGGCACCGTGCGCGCCCTCGTCCGGGGCAGGCACGTCTACCTCGTGCCCTACGGCCGGGACGGGCTCATCGTCGGCGCCACCGTGGAGGAGATGGGCTTCGACGCCACCGTCACCGCCGGTGCCGTCTTCGAGCTGCTCCGCGACGCCATCGAGGTGGTGCCCGGGGTCGCCGAGCTCGAGCTGGTCGAGACGCTGGCCCGCTGGCGACCCGGCACGCCCGACAACGCGCCGCTGCTCGGGCCGACCGGTGTGCCCGGGCTCGTCGCGGCCACCGGCCACCACCGCAACGGGGTGCTGCTCACCCCGGTGACCGCCGACGTGATCGCCTCCCTGCTCGTCACCGGCGCGCCCGCGGAGCTCGCCGCGCCGTTCGCACCCGATCGCTTCTCCGTCCAGGAGGTGTCGCCGTGACCGTGACCATCAACGGCGGGGAGACCGTCGTTCCGGGCGGGACGACCGTCGCCGAGCTCGTCGCCGCCCGCACCGCCGGGTCGCGCGGGGTGGCGGTCGCCCTCAACGGCGAGGTCGTCCCGCGCAGCGCCTGGGACGCGACGCCGCTCGCGCCCGGCGACGCGATGGAGCTGCTGACCGCGACGGCAGGGGGCTGACCATGACCGCGTCTCCGACGACCGCTACCGCCGAGCTCGGCAGCGAGCCCGCCGAGCCCGCCGACGACGACCCGTTCCTGCTCGCCGGGGCCGTCCTGACGTCCCGGCTGCTCCTGGGCACCGGCGGCGCGCCCAGCCTCGAGGTGCTCGAGCGGGCGGTGCGGGCCTCGGGCAGCGAGCTGGTCACCGTGGCCCTGCGCCGCGTCGACCCGGCTGCCGGCGGCGGGTTGCTGGAGACCCTCGACCGCTGCGGGGTGCGCCTGCTGCCCAACACCGCCGGCTGCGCGACCGCCCGCGAGGCCGTGCTGACCGCACGGCTCGCCCGGGAGGCCTTCGCCACCGACTGGGTCAAGCTCGAGGTCATCGGGGACGAGCGGACCCTGCTGCCCGATCCCATCGAGCTGCTCGACGCCGCCGAGCAGCTGGTGCTCGACGGCTTCCAGGTGCTCGCCTACACCGGTGACGACCCGATCGTCGCCCGCCGGCTGGCCGACGTCGGCTGCGCCGCGGTCATGCCGCTCGGCGCCCCCATCGGCAGCGGGCTCGGCATCCGCAATCCGCACAACCTCGCGCTGATCCGCGAGCAGGTCGCCGTCCCCGTCATTCTCGACGCCGGCATCGGCACCGCCTCCGACGCCGCGCTGGCCATGGAGCTGGGCTGCGACGGCGTCCTGCTCGCCTCCGCGGTCACCCGCGCCCGGCAGCCGGAACGGATGGCCGCCGCGATGCGGCTGGCCGTCGAGGCGGGGCGGCTGGCCCGCCGGGCCGGGCGCATCCCGCGCCGCTGGCA
>JALYMT010000014.1 GCA_030773555.1 Actinomycetota bacterium
GCGCTGCGCAGCGCCGTCGCCTGCGCCGCCGCCGAGGGCGCCGTGCTCGTGCACCCCTTCGACCATCCCGACATCGTCGCCGGGCAGGGGACGGTGGGCCTGGAGATCCTCGAGCAGTGCCCCGCGGTGCGCACCGTCCTCGTGTGCACGGGCGGGGGCGGGCTGGCCGCCGGGATGGCGGTGGCGCTCAAGAGCAGCCGGCCCGACGTCCGGCTCGTCGCCGTGCAGGCCGAGAACGCCGCCGCCTATCCCCAGTCGCTCGCGGTGGGCCATCCGGTGGCGCTCGACGCGATGACGACGATGGCTGACGGCATCGCGGTCGGGCGGCCCGGCGATGTGCCGTTCGCGCTGGTGCGCGAGCTCGTCGACGACGTCCGTACGGTCTCCGAGGACTCGCTGTCGCGGGCGTTGCTGCTCTGCCTCGAGCGCACCAAGCTGCTCGTCGAGCCCGCGGGCGTCGCCGCGGTCGCCGCGCTGCTCGACGACCCGCGGGCCTTCGAGCCCCCGGTCGTCGCCGTGCTGTCGGGAGGCAACGTTGACCCGCTGCTGCTGCTGCGCCTGCTGCGCCACGGGCTCGTCTCGGCGGGGCGCTATCTCGCCTTCCGGGTCCGGATGCCCGACCGGCCCGGCGCCCTGATGCGCCTGCTCGCCGAGATCGCCTCGGCCGACGCGAACGTCGTCGAGGTCGAGCACGTCCGCACCAACGCGAAGCTGCACGTCGACGAGGTCGAGGTGCAGCTGCAGCTGGAGACCCGAGGGGCCGAGCACTGCGACGACGTGCTCGCCCGGCTCCGGGCCGCCGGATACGTCCCCGTCTTCGGCTGACGGAAGAATTGTCAGCGGCCCCGCGTACGGTGGGCCACCAGTCGCTCGGGCGTCTCGAGGAGGGCCGATGGTCGCCATTTCGGCTGAAGGGCTGGTGAAGACCTACGGGTCGGTGCGCGCCCTCGACGGGCTCGACCTCGAGGTGGCGCAGGGCACGGTGCTGGGGGTCCTCGGGCCCAACGGCGCCGGCAAGACGACCACGGTGCGCATCCTGACCACGCTGCTGACACCGGACGCGGGCCGGGCGCTGGTTGCGGGCATCGATGTGCTGCGCGACCCGGCGGCCGTGCGCCGGGTGATCGGTGTCTCCGAGTAGTACGCCGCCGTCGACGAGAACCTGACCGGCTTCGAGAACCTCGACATGGTCGGGCGCCTCTACCACCTCGGGCGCGCCCGGGCCCGCGCGCGGGCCGCGGAGCTGCTGGAGCGCTTCGACCTGGCCGAGGCCGGTGACCGGGTGGTGAAGACCTACTCCGGTGGCATGCGCCGCCGCCTCGACCTGGCCGGCAGCCTGGTCGCGGAGCCTCCCGTCCTCTTCCTCGACGAGCCGACGACCGGGCTCGACCCGCGCAGCCGGCTGGAGATGTGGTCGATGATCGGCGAGCTCGTGCGCGGCGGCACGACGCTGTTGCTGACGACGCAGTATCTCGAGGAGGCCGACCAGCTCGCCGACTCCATCGCGGTCATCGACTCCGGCACCGTCATCGCCCGCGGCACGGCCGACGAGCTCAAGCGCCAGATCGGCGGGGAGCGGCTGGAGGTCACGGTGGACGAGGGGCAGGCGCTGCAGCGGGCCGCGGCCGTGCTGGGGTCCCTCGGCGTCGGTGAGCCCGTCGTCGACGAGCACACCCGGCACCTGTCGGTGCCGGTGAGCGGGGGCACCGCCGCGCTCGTCGACGCGTTACGCCGCCTCGACGCCGAGGGCGTGCGGGTCGACGACGTCGCGGTTCGTCGCCCCACCCTCGACGAGGTCTTCCTCAGCCTCACCGGCCGCACGAGTGACGACGACGCCGACGACCAGGCCGACAACCGTGAGCTCGAGACGGCGGGAGAGGGGCAGCGGCCATGAGCACCGCGACGAGGAGTGCGCCGGCGACCAGCCAGGGGCCGCGGTCCGGCGGCGGGCCGGGTGGGCTGGCGGCCGCCATGCAGGACGGCCTGGTGGTCACCCGGCGCAATCTGATCAAGATCAAGAGACTGCCCGACCAGCTGATCTTCACCACGATCCAGTCGATCATGTTCGTCCTGCTGTTCGCCTTCGTCTTCGGCGAAGCGATCAGCGTGACCGGCGGCAACTACCGCGAGTTCCTGATGGGCGGCATCTTCACCCAGACGGTGGTCTTCGGGTCGGCGATCACGGCGGTGGGGTTGGCCGACGACCTGCAGAAGGGCATCATCGACCGCTTCCGCTTGCTGCCCATGGCCCGGTCGGCCGTACTCGTCGGCCGCACCACCTCCGATCTGGTCAACAACGTCATCGTGGTGATCGTGATGTCGCTCACGGGGCTGGCCGTGGGCTGGCGCATCCACAACGGCGTTCTGTCCGCGCTCGGCGCGTACGCGCTGCTGCTGCTCTTCGCCTACGCGATGTCCTGGATCTCCGCCGTGATTGGGCTCTCGGTGCGCAGCGTCGAGGTGGCGCAGCGCCGGGTTCATCTGGCTGTTCCCGCTGACCTTCCTCTCCAACGCCTTCGTGCCCTTGGAGTCGCTGCCCTCAGGGCTGCGGCTGGTGGCGGAGTGGAACCCCATCACCTCGGTGGTCGCCGCCGTCCGCGACCTGTTCGGCAACACCAACGGCGTGCCGCCGGCCGACAGCTTCCCGTCGCAGCACCCGCTGCTGGTGTCGGTGGTGTGGACGGCCGTCATCCTCGCCGTCTTCGTGCCGCTCGCCGTACGCAAGTACCGCACTGCCACGACCACTGAGCCGCCGAACCGGCACTCGTCGGCGGAGGCGAGGGTGACGTCGGCAGGACTCGCGGCCCGGAAGGTTCTTTCATCGACGGCCTGGAAGTCGTCTTAAGACGGGCTGAGGTCCCGAGCCGCACAGCAGCCCCCTACGTCCTGTGCACGGTGCTCGCCGGCCCGATCGTGGACCGCGTCGGAGCGCGGCGGGCCAGCATCCTCTGCGACCTGGGCAGCGTGCTCGCCGTCGGCCTGGTCCCGGTGCTGCACCGGGCCGGCGCGCTGCCCTTGCCCGCGCTGGTCGCCCTGGTCGCGGTCGCCGGCGCGCTGCGCGGGCCCGGGGACAACGCCAAGCACGTGCTGCTGCCCGACGCGGCGGCCCGGGCCGCAACGCCGCTGGAGCGGGCCAGCAGGCTCTACGACGGGGTCAACCGCGCCGCCGGTCTCCTCGGTGCGCCGCTGGCCGGAGTGCTCATCGGTGTCTTCGGCGCCGCCGAGGTGCTGCTGGTCGACGCGGCCACGTTCCTCGCCGGAGCGCTCGCCATCGCCGTCCTCGTACCAGCACCCGATCCGAAGACCGCCGCAGGCACCGACGCGGACGGAGGTGGCTACCTGGTTCGGCTGGCCGCCGGCGTGCGGTTCCTGCTCGGTGAGCGGCTGCTGCTCGCCATCGCGGTCATGCTCTTCGTCACCAACCTGCTCGACCAGGCCTACACCGCGGTCCTGCTGCCCGTGTGGTCCCGAGAAGAGGGTCACGCAGCCCTCGGCGTCGGCCTGGTCGGCGGCGCCTTCGCCCTCGGTGCCACGCTCGGCTCGCTCGGCCTGGCGGCGGTCGGCCCGCGCCTGCCACGGCGCACGACGTTCCTCGTCGCGTTCCTCCTCGCCGGCGCTCCCCGCTACGCCGTCATGGCCCTCGGCGCTCCGCTCGCAGTGCTGCTCGCCGTCGCCGTCTGTGCCGGGCTGGCCGCCGGGGCGCTCAACCCCATCCTCGCCGTCGTCGAGCTCGAGCGGGTTCCCGAGCGGCTACGCGCCCGCGTGCTCGCCGCCAGCACCGCCATCAGCTTCGGCGCATGCCCCTCGGCGGGCTGCTGGGTGGCTGGCTCGTCACCATCGCCGGCATCCACCCCGCGCTGGTCCTCACCGGCCCGGCCTACCTTCTCGCCACCCTCACCCCACTCGGACGTACGTGGCGCGGCATGGACCGGCTTGCTCCTGCCGTCTCCGCACCGCCGGCCGGTGACGCGGCTCGCGCACCCAGTGCCGCCTCACCATGATCCACTCTCCGGGACCCGCTACCTCGATCATCGTCCCCTCCGCTGCGGGACGAGGTCGCCACGGCGGTGCCGCCGATGCTCGCGTCCGTGCCGTTCCTCGAGCGGCACATCGCTGGTGAAGTGTCGGGGAGCCAGCTGGATGGCACAGTCCGAATGGCATCGTGGTGACGTGACCGAGAGAAGCGGCGGCGACGCGCAACCGGCGGCCATGCGCCCTGTGCGGAGCTCCGGCCGGGCCATCGGGGCGGCGTGAGTCGGGGGTTGTCCGCCGCCCGGGTGCAGCGGTACTTCGACGCCCATGCGGGCAGCTACGACCGGCAGATGGCCCTCGCCGAGCGGTGGCTGCTCGGCGGGCACCGGGAGTGGGCGACGTCTCGGGCGTCCGGCAGGGTGGTGGAGCTGGCCGTCGGCACCGGCCTGAACCTGCCGCTGTACCCGGAGCGCGTGCGTGACGTGCTGGGCATCGACCTGTCGGAGGCGATGCTGGATCACGCCCGCGCCCGGCTGCGTGCCCTGCGCCTCGACGACCGGTTCCAGGTCCGGCGCGGCGACGTACAGCACCTCGAGCTGGCCGACGCCTCGGTGGACACGGTCGTCGCGACCTACACGCTGTGCACCGTTCCCGACCCGCGCGCCGCGCTGCTCGAAGCCCGGCGCGTGCTGCGCCCCGGCGGTCGCCTGCTGCTCGTCGAGCACGGCCCGAGTCGATCGGCGTGGCTACGCGCGGTGCAGCATGCGCTCGATCCGTTGACGGTCCGCTGCCAGGCCGACCACATGCTCCGGAACCCGCGCCCGCTCGTCACGGACGCCGGGTTCGTGATCACCGAGGCCGAGCAGGTCGGCGTCGGTGGTCTCACCCACCGAGTGGACGCCCGGAAGCTGGCGGCAGCCCCGGTGGGCTGACCGGAGAGGGGAAGCGTTACCCGTACCGCCGCGGATCGCTACTCGGCACCGCCTGCCGATGTGCCACCAGTCGGCGCGACCGTGACCCCTGGCTCAGCCGGTGAAAGGCTTCGAGTCGAGGATCTTCACCGGCAGACTCCGGCCGTTGGGGGCCTGGTAGGAGACCTGCTCACCGATCCGCCGGCCGAGAATCGCCGACCCCAGCGGCGAGCGCTCGGAGTAGACCTCGAGGTCCTCCACGGTCACTTCCCGCGAGCCGAGCAGGAAGGTCATCTCCTCGCCGGCGAGGTCGACGGTGACCAGCATCCCCGGCTCGACCTTGCCACTGGCCGCGGGCGCCTCGCCGACCTGCGCCTTCTCCAGCAGGTGACGGATCTGCCGGATGCGGGCCTCCTGCTTGCCCTGCTCCTCCTTGGCCGCGTGGTAGCCGCCGTTCTCGCGCAGGTCACCCTCTTCGCGGGCGGCCTCGATCTTCTTCGCGATCTCGACGCGCCCCGGCCCGGAGAGATGCTCCAGCTCGCCTGAGAGCCGGTCGTAGGCCTCCTGGGTCAGCCAGGTCACCTGCTCGCTGGTCTCGGTCACGCGGATCTCCGTAGGGGTGGGGGTATGCGGGCAGTGGGCCGGCGGTCCCGTCGGGGTCGTGACGGTGGGCGCGCCCACCGTCCGAGGCTAACAACTGCCGGCCGGATGGTCAGCCCTGGAGACGACGGCAGCGCTGCACCTCGCCGTTGACCGCGCGGGCCCGGGTGGGGATGGTCGCACGGACCACCCGGCGATCCTGCCCCTGGGCGGGCACCTGCACGGTCGCCGCCCCGACCGTGGTGTGCTCGACGTCCTGCGCGCGCAGGTCGCAGGCGAGCCCCTGGCGGGCGTCGGCGACGACCTCGAAGACGACCTCGACCCGACCGTCGTCGACCACCTCGAAGCCCAGCAGCCCGGCACGTACGTCGGGGGTGGACAGGCGCCAGGCCGCGCTCGCCAGCAGGACGAGCAGCGCGACGCCGAGCGCGCCCAAGGCGGCGAGCGCCAGGGCGCGGCGCACCGGTCGCGGTTCGCCGTACCGGCCGGCCGGGCGGCTCGGCGGCGTACGGGGCGCGGGGGAAGACGCGGGGGAAGCGGGAGCCACGGTGGGGGGTTGACCTCCTGGACGAGAGCATCATTGTCGCCGACGCGAGGGAGGGGCAGCGGGTGGGGAGCGAGCAGACGGAGGAGCCCGTGGACCGGCGGGGGGAGCGGCTGCGGCTGATGGCGGTGCACGCCCATCCCGATGACGAGTCGAGCAAGGGCGCGGCGACGATGGCGAGATACGTTGCCGAAGGCGTCGACGTGCTGGTCGTCACCTGCACGGGCGGCGAGCGCGGCTCGATCCTCAACCCGCGCCTGCAGGACGACCCCGACGTGCTGGCCAACCTCGCCGACATCCGCCGCCAGGAGATGGACAGCGCCCGCGCGATCCTCGGGGTGCGCCAGGCGTGGCTGGGGTTCGTCGACTCGGGGCTGCCCGAGGGCGACCCGCTGCCGCCGCTGCCCGAGGGCTGCTTCGGGCTGCAGGACGCCGAGACCGCCGCCGAGCCGCTCGTCCGCCTGGTCCGGGGATTCCGCCCGCACGTCATGACCACGTACGACGAGAACGGCGGCTATCCGCACCCCGACCACATCATGTGCCACCGGATCTCCGTGGTGACCTTCGAGGCTGCCGCGAACCCGGGGTGCTTTCCCGGGACGGGGGAGCTCTGGCAGCCGGTGAAGCTGTACTACAACCAGACCTTCTCGCGGGCGCGCACTACCGCGCTGCACGAGGCGCTGCTCGCGGCGGGCCGGGAGTCGCCGTACGCGAAGTGGCTCGAGCGCTGGGGCGACCGGCCGGAGCGCACGATCACCACTTCCGTCCCCTGCGCCGACTACTTCTCGGTACGCGACCGCGCCCTGCTCGCGCACGCGACGCAGGTCGATCCGGACGGCCCGTGGTTCGCGGCGCCGCTGGAGATCCAGCGGCAGGTGTGGCCCACCGAGGACTTCGAACTGGCCCGCGCGCACGTGCCCGTGGACGTGCCCGAGGACGACCTGTTCACCGGCATCCGCCAGCCGGCCGAGCGGGTCGAGGAGCCGGCGGCGTGAACACCGGCGCGAGCGCGGTGGTGCTGGCGGTCGACGCCGCGAAGGTGACACCGGGCCTGCTCGGCTTCCTGGTCGTGGCCTCGCTGGGCGTGGCGACCTGGCTGCTGCTGCGCTCGATGACCCGGCATCTGGGCCGGGTCGACTTCGAGGATCCCCGCCAGGACCCGAGGCGGGACTTCACCCGGCGTCGCGCCGGCGGCCCGGGCGACAAGGGCCCGGGCGACAAGGGCCCGGGCGACGCCCCGCGCTGAGGGGAGCGGACGTGGCGCCGCCCGGGCTCACTGCCCGGGGGACTGCCGTCCCCGCTTGATCTCCCCGCGGCGCTTCTTGGCCCCCAGCCGGCGCTCGAC
>JALYMT010000015.1 GCA_030773555.1 Actinomycetota bacterium
CGCGTGGGCAACAGGTCCGCGGGGAGCGGCGAGGAAGGGGAGCGGACATGGCCGGTGACGACCAGCGGGGCGGGCGGCGGTTGCTGGATCCGCTGCGGGCGTTCCTGCACGCCGAGGCCGCCGGCGGGGTCGTGCTGGCGGTGGCCGCGGGAGTCGCGCTGGTGTGGGCGAACAGCCCGCTGGCCGGCTCCTACACCAGCCTGTGGGACTTCGAGCTCACGATCGGGATCGGGCCAGCGTCGATCAGGGAGGACCTGCGGCACTGGGTCAACGACGGGCTCATGGCGGTGTTCTTCTTCGTCGTTGGGCTGGAGATCAAGAGGGAGCTGGTCACCGGGGAGCTGCGCGATCCGCGGGCGGCGCTGTTGCCGGTGCTCGCCGCCGCCGGCGGCGTGGTGCTGCCCGCGCTGCTCTTCCTGGCCGTTACCGGCGGTGGCCCGGCGGCGGCGGGGTGGGGCATCCCGATGGCCACCGACATCGCCTTCGCCCTCGGCGTGTTGGCGCTGCTCGGGGAGCGGGTGCCGATCGGGGCGAAGTTGTTCCTGCTCACCATCGCCATCGTCGATGACATTCTCGCCATCACCGTCATCGCGGTGGCCTACAGCGACAGCATCTCCCCCGGCTGGCTGGGCGGCGCGGTCGGTGGGCTGCTGCTGATCGCCGGGCTGCGCGCGGTGGGGGTCAGCGCCATCTGGCCCTACGTGCCGATCGGGATCGCGGTGTGGGTGGCCACGCTGGAGTCCGGGGTGCACGCCACCATCGCCGGGGTCGCCCTGGGCCTGCTCACTCCCGCTCAGCCGGTGGGCGGGCGCGACGTCCTCGGGGTGCTCGAGCACCGGCTGCACCCGGTCTCCGCGTTCGCGATCGTGCCGCTGTTCGCCCTGGCCAACGCCGGAGTCGCCGTCTCCGGCGATGCGCTGGTCGCACCGGGGGCGGCGCGGCTGGCCGGCGCGGTGGTGCTCGGCCTGCTCGCCGGCAAGACCCTTGGTATCGCCGGCACCACCCTGCTCGCCCGCCGGCTGGGTCTGGGGGTGCTCCCCACCGGGGTCACCACCCGCTACGTGTGGGGCCTGGCGGCGCTGGCCGGGATCGGGTTCACCGTCTCCCTGTTCATCGCCGACCTCGCCTACGACACCGACGCGCTCACCGACACCGCCAAGATCGGCATCCTCGCCGGCTCCCTCACCGCCGCCCTACTCGGCGCCGCCATCCTCTACCCCGGCCGGCACCCCCGACCGCAGAACCCGCCGCCACAGAATCCGCACGCCCCCGGCGAGCTCGCCGCCACCCCCGGCTCCCACGAGGACACGGCCCGCCTGACCAACCCACACCCGCGGTAAGGCATTGACCGTCCGACATCACGGACCAAGGTGGACGCGCGGTGGGAGAGCCTCACGCCGTGTTACACCTGCTTCGACGTCTCGAATCTGATGGTGTTCAAGACAAGAGCGGCGGCAGGAGTCGATCTTGTCCGTTGCCCGTGTCCACTTCAGCGGAGGGTTGGTGAGGTTCGGACAAGCGGACGGGTTTTCGAGATGTGGTGCCTCGCCAGGGGGACGACCCGCACGTCAAGGGGAGCGCTCGTCCGCGGGTTCAGCCGGCTGCGGTTGCCGACGCGGCGGGGGTCGTTGCGGGCCTGGTCCCGCTTGATGGGTCGGTAGACGGCGGAGCGGGTGATGGAGAACAGCTCCTTCAGTTCGCCGACGGTGTGCTGCCCGGCGCATTAGAGGGCGACGAGGTGGGCTTCCTGCTTGGCGGTGAGCTTGGGTTGCTTCCGCGTAGCCGGCCCTTGGCGCGGGCGACGGCCATGCCCTCGCGGGTGCGGGCGCGGCGAGGTCGGCTTTGAACTCGCCGACCATGGTGAGCACGTTGAACAGCAGTCGGGCGTGGCCATCACGACCGCTCCCGTCGGCGCCCGGGTCGAGCCGCTCGAGCAGGCGGACGTCGACGACGTCGCCGGCTTCCTTGCCGATCGCCTTGCGCAAGGCCATCTTCGTGACCAGTGCGTGGGCGCGGTGCGCGTTGGGCGCTTGGGGAGAATCCAGCCATGACCGTCGCTCGCTCCATCGTGTTGTTCCTGGTCGCCGCGCTGGCGGAGATCGGCGGTGCCTGGCTGGTGTGGCAGGGCGTGCGCGAGCACCGCGGCCTGGCGTGGGTTGGCGCCGGTGTTCTGGCGCTGGGCGTGTACGGGTTCGTGGCGACGCTGCAGCCGGACGCCCACTTCGGGCGGATTCTGGCCGCCTACGGGGGCATCTTCGTGGCCGGTTCCCTGGCCTGGGGGATGGCACTGGACGGCTTTCGACCCGACCGCTACGACCTGATCGGCGCCGGCATCTGCCTCATCGGCGTCGCCGTGATCATGTACGCCCCGCGGGGCGTCTGAACGGGGTCGCGACGAGCAGCACTGGTCGGGATGGAAGTGCGGGATGGGCAGGCGGTAGAAGACACAAGCCCGAGCACCGGGATGACGTCTCGAGCGGATCGCGGCGTCACTGTCTCGACGGTGCGCCCAACGCGGCCGCTAGGGGGAGGACGAGCAGGTGGACACGAGCGGGGAGTTGATGCAGGTCTTGGAGGCCGATCCCGAGCTCGGGGAGGGGCTGGCGTCTGTGCAGCTGTCGGCCGCGCGCCGAGCGGTCGTGGCGCCTATCCAGCGGCTGGGCACCGGGCCGTGGGAGTTCGAAGCCAACCAGGTGCCGGCTGCGGGGTTCCTGGTGGTCCAGGGGTGCCTGACCCGGGAGGTGGTGACCCTGGGAGAGACCGCCGCGATCGAGTTCCTCGCCGAAGGTGACCTGCTGCGTCCCTCCGGAGAGGCAGGCTGGGCGTCGGTGGCCTCCCGGGTCATCTGGCAGGTCCTTGAGCCCACGCGGCTGGCCAGGCTCGACCGGGACTTCCTGCTCACCGCACAACCGTGGCCGGAAGTGACGGCGCAGCTGCTCAAGCGGCAGGAGCGCCGGGCGGAGTGGCTGGCGAACGTTCTCGCTATCAGCCACCTGCCCCGCGTCGACCTGCGGATCCTGGTGCTGTTCTGGCAGTTCGCCGACCGCTGGGGAAAGGTCCGCGGCGGTGAGGTCAGCGTGCCCATCCCCTTGACGCACCTGAACATCGCCCGCCTGATCGGCGCTCGGCGCCCCACGGTCACCACCACGCTGAGCAAGCTCACCGAGGCCGGCCTGCTCGTCCAGGAGAGCAACGGCTACTGGCTGCTGCGCGGCGGACCGCCCCAGGAGCTGCGCGACCTGCCCGACGAGACCGCTCCTGTCCCACCCACCGGGCCCGGGACCTGATCGCTCGCGCCACTGATGTCAGCCAGATGACATCACCCCGGGCCGAGGGTGTAGCAGCACCGATCCGGTGAGCAGGATTGGCGGTATGCCTCCATCCAAGCTCCCTGACACCGCGGGGTCGCCTCGCGCCGTCACCGTTGCGCAGCGGCAGGACCGGCGTGCTCACCGGCGCGGCGCGTGTCGGCGCGCCCGCTGGTGCGGTGAAGCGCTGAGGATGCTCACCGGGTCGCTCGGACGATGACGTCCATCGCGGACTACGCGCTGCTGGGGGACTGCCAGGGCGCTGCGCTGGTGGCCCGGGACGGCTCGGTCGATTGGTGGTGCCCGGCGCGGTTCGACGTGCCGAGCGTGTTCACCCGGCTGCTCGACCCGA
>JALYMT010000016.1 GCA_030773555.1 Actinomycetota bacterium
CATGTTCACGGCCGTGGTAGGTGTCCACGGCGACATCTACGTCCCCGAGAACCGGCTGCGCGCTGCCCGGGAGGCGGCGGCTCGGGGGGTCACGACGCTCGAGGCCGAGCTCGATGCGCTCCTGGGCGCCGCCTGGGACGCCGAGCTCGAACCGTTCCGCTACGCCGGTGAGGGCTCGTCGGTGCGGTGGATGCACCAGGTGGTCTGAGCCGAGGTCACAGCGGGATGTTGCCGTGCCGACCGCGCACCTGCGGCGCGGCCGCCAGCGCCCGCGCTAGCGCGGAGCGGGTGGCGCCCGGCTCGACGACCTCGTCGACGACGCCGATCTCCTCGGCCCGCGCCAGCCCGCCCGCGAGCTGCTCGTGCTCCTCGGCCAGCTCCTGCTCCACCGCTCCCCGCAGGTCCGGGGGCACGTCGGCGAGGCGGCGCCGGTGCAGGATCCGCACTGCCGCGACCGCACCCATGACCGCGACCTGGGCGCCCGGCCAGGCCAGCACCCAGGTGGCCCCCAGGGACCGGGAGTTCATGGCGATGTAGGCGCCGCCGTAGGCCTTGCGGGTGACCAGGGTGACCCGGGGCACGACCGCCTCGGCGAAGGCGTGCAGCAGCTTCGCGCCGCGCCGGACCACGCCGTCCCACTCCTGGCCGACCCCGGGCAGGTAGCCGGGGACGTCGACGACCACGACGAGCGGCACCCCCAGGGCGTCGCACATCCGCACGAAGCGGGCCGCCTTCTCGGCCGAGGCGGAGTCCAGGCAGCCGCCGAGGCGCATCGGGTTGTTCGCGATCACGCCGACGGTGCGCCGGCCCAGCCGGCCGAGGGTCGTCACCACGTTGGGCGCCCACTTCGGGTGCAGCTCGAGGCCCGGCTCGTCGAGCAGGCCCGCGACGAGCGGGTGCACGTCGTACGCCCGGGTCGGGGAGTCGGGCAGCAGCGTCCCGAGGTCGGCGTCGGCGACCCGGTCGAGTTCGAAGCGTCCCGGCGCACCCAGCAGGGCCGCGAGCCGCCGGGCCTCGACGTAGGCGTCGTTCTCGCTCGCGGCGACGACGTGCACCACGCCCGAGCGGCGCCCGTGCGGCTCGGGGCCACCGAGGCGCAGGGCGTCGACCTCCTCGCCGGTCACGGAGCGCACCACCTCCGGGCCGGTGACGAACACCCGCCCGGCCGGGCCGAGGATGACCACGTCGGTGAGCGCCGGGCCGTACGCCGCGCCACCCGCGGCCGGACCGAGCACCACGGAGAGCTGCGGAATGCGCCCGGATGCGCGCGTCATGGCGCCGAACACCTCGCCGACCGCGTGCAGGGAGACCACGCCTTCGCGCAGCCGGGCCCCGCCGGAGTGCCACAGCCCGACCACCGGCGCGTCGTCGGCCAGCGCCCGCGCGTAGGCCGCCAGGATGACGGCGCAGCCCGCGGCGCCCATCGCCCCGCCCTGGACGGTGGCGTCGGAGGCGAAGGCGACCACGGGGGTGCCGTCGACGCGCCCGCGACCGGTGAGGGCGCCGCTGTCGTCGGGCGGGGTCAGCAGCTCCAGCGTGCCCGGGTCGAACAGCGCGCCCAGCCGGGCCCGCGGGTCGCGGGAGTCGTGCTCCCCCTCACGCACCACCAGCGGCAGGTCGGCCGCCAGCGTCACGAGACGCTCCGGAACGCCAGCGCGGCGTTGTGCCCGCCGAAGCCGAAGGCGTTGTTGAGCCCCACCAGGGTGCCCTCGCCGAGCCGGCGCGGCTCGCCGCGGACGACGTCGAGGCTCACGTCGTCGTCGGGGTCGTCGAGATTAATCGTCGGAGGGGCGACCCGGTCACGCAGGGCGAGCACGGTCGCGATCGCCTCGACCGCACCGGCTGCGCCGAGGAGGTGCCCGGTCATCGACTTGGTCGCCGACACGGCGACGCCCTCGGCCGCCTCGCCGAGCGCCGCGCGGATCGCGGCGACCTCGGCCACGTCACCGGCCGGGGTCGAGGTGGCGTGCGCGTTCACGTGCACGACGGCCTCGGGCCGCACCCCGCCGTCCTCGAGCGCCGCGCGCATGGCCCGCGAGGCGCCCATGCCGACGGGGTCGGGAGCGGCGACGTGGTGGGCGTCGGCGGTCAGCCCGGCGCCGATCAGCTCGGCGTAGACGCGGGCGCCGCGCCGCTGCGCGTGCTCGGCCGACTCCAGGACGACCACACCCGCACCCTCCCCGAGCAGGAAGCCGTCGCGGCCCTTGTCGTACGGACGCGAGGCGCGCTCGGGCTCGTCGTTGCGGGTGGACAGGGCCTGCATGGCGGCGAAGCCGGCGACCGGCAGCACGTGGATCGCCGCCTCGGTGCCCCCGGCGATGACCACGTCGGCGCGGCCGAGCCGGATCAGGTCGAGCCCGAGCGCGATGGCCTCCGCGCCCGAGGCACACGCGCTCACCGGGGTGTGCACGCCGGCCTGCGCGCCGAACTCCAGGCTGACCGCCGCGGCCGGCCCGTTGGGCATGAGCATCGGCACCGTGAGCGGCAGCACCCGCCGCGGGCCCTTCTCCTTGAGCGTGTCGTAGGCGTCGAGCAAGGTGATGACCCCGCCGATGCCGGAGGCCAGCGACACGGCCAGCCGGGTGCCCTCGACCTCGGGACTGCCGGCGTCGGCCCACGCCTCGCGCGCCGCGATCAGCGCGAACTGTCCGGTCCGGTCGAGGCGCTTCACCTCGGGGCGGGTCAGCACCTCGGCCGGCTCCACCGCGATGGAGGCGCCGATGTGCACGGGGAGCTGCTCGACCCAGTCGTACGACAGCCGACGCGCGCCCGAGCGGCCGGCGAGCATCGCCGACCAGGTCGAGGGGACGTCGCCGGCGAGCGGGGTCGTGGCGCCGAGCCCGGTGACGACGACCGGCGCCGTGCTGCGCAGGGTCGGCATGCTCAGCCCTGCGCCTTCTGGATGTAGGTGACCGCGTCGCCGACCGTGCGCAGGCCCTTGACGTCGTCGTCGGGGATGCGCACCCCGAAGCGCTCCTCGGCGTTCACCACGATCGTCATCATCGACAGCGAATCGATGTCGAGGTCGTCGGTGAACGACTTCTCGAGCTGCACGTCCTCGGCGGCGACGCCGGTCTCGTCGTTGATGATCTCGGCGAGACCCGAGAGGATCTCCTGGTCGGTGCTGGCCATGTGCGGGCTCCTATTCGGCGGGGACGGGGTTCTGCTAGGGGAGGATGACGACCTGGGCGGCGTAGGCGAGGCCGGCGCCGAAACCGATGAGCAGCGCGGTGTCGCCGCTGCGCGCCTGCCCGGTGGCCAGCATCCGCTCCATCGCGAGCGGGATCGAGGCCGCGCTGGTGTTGCCGCTGTCGACCACGTCGCGGGCCACCGCGACGCGGGCGGGCAGCTTCATCGCCTTGATCATGGCGTCGGTGATGCGCAGGTTGGCCTGGTGCGGGATGAAGGCGTCGAGGTCGTCGGCGCGCAGGCCGGCCGCGTCGAGGGCGCGGTTGGCCACCGGCGCCATCTGCCAGACCGCCCAGCGGAAGACGGCCTGGCCCTGCATGCGCAGGTACGGCCAGGCCATCTCGGCGACCACGCCCCCCCACGGCATCTCGATGGCCTGCAGCTGCCCGCCGTCCGAGCCCCACACCGTCGGCCCGATGCCCGGCTCGGTGGCCGGCCCGACGACGACCGCGCCGGCGCCGTCGGCGAAGATGAACGCGGTGCCGCGGTCGCTGGGGTCGGTGAAGTCGGAGAGTTTCTCGCTGCCGATCACCAGCACGTGCTCGGCGCTGCCGCCGCGCACCGCGTCGTTGGCCAGGGCGAGGGCGTACGAGAAGCCGGCGCAGCCCGCGGAGACGTCGAAGGCGGCGGCGTGCCGGGCCCCGATGCGGAAGGCGACGTCGGAGGCGGCGGCGGGGGTCTGGTACGGGTGCGTGATCGTCGCCAGAATGACCGCGCCGACCTGCTCCGGTGCCACCCCGGCGTGCGCGAGCGCCTTGCCGGCAGCGACCGCGCCCATCGAGGCCGTCGTCTCGTCGGCGGCGGCGAAGCGGCGGCTGACGATGCCGGAGCGCTCCCGGATCCAGGTGTCGCTCGACTCGATGGCCGAGGCGATCTCGTCGTTGGTCACCACTCGGGCCGGCCGGTAGGCACCGACCCCGAGGATGCGTGCGTGCGCGGCGCCGGCGGCCGGCCGCAGGCGGGGCGTCACGCCGGGACCGCCTCGGGGTGCAGGCGCACCAGGGGCTGGCCGGGGGAGACGGGGTCACCGTCCTCGACGAGCCATTCGACGACCGTGCCGCCATACGGGGCCGCGACCGGCTCGGGCGAGCGGCGGGTCTCGACCACGCCGATCTCGGTGCCCGGGTCGATGCTCGCACCCAGGGGCGCCTGCCGGGAGCGGAACGTGCCGGCGGCCGGGGCGACCAGCATCCGCCACGTGGGGGAGTCGTCCAGCTCGCTGGGCGTGCCGTGCCGTTCGACGAGGGCGCGGGCCTTGTCGAGGTCGTCGGGGGTCTTGAGGGTCACGGTCTCCACGCCGGGGATCGCCCGCTTGACCAGGTTGGTGAGCGTGCCGCCGGGGGGCAGCTCGATGACGCCGGTCACGCCGAGGTCATCGAGGGTGCGCATGCACAGGTCCCAGCGCACGGGCGTGCTCACTTGGCCGATGAGCCGCCGCAGGACCTCGCGGCCCGAGTGCACGACGGTGCCGTCACGGTTCGACAGCAGGCGCGTACGGGGGTCGTGGACGGTGATCGCGGTGCCGTAGCGGGCGAGCACGTCGACGGCGGGAGCCATGTGTTCGGTGTGGAAGGCGCCGGCGACCTGCAGGGGGATCCGCCGGGCCTTGGCCGGAGCGTCCTTGGCCAGCGCCTCGAGCTGCTCGCGCGTGCCGGCGGCGACCAGCTGGCCCGCGCCGTTGTCATTGGCGGCGGTCAGGCCGTGGCGCTGCAGGTTCGCGAGCACCTCGTCGCGGTCGCCGCCCAGCACGGCGGTCATGCCCGTGGGTCGCACCGCGGCGGCGGCGGCCATCGCGCGCCCCCGCTCGCGGACGAACACCATCGCCTGCTCGGCGGTGATGACGTTCGCGCCGGCGGCCGCGGTGATCTCGCCGACGCTGTGCCCCGCGCCGGCGCCCACGACGCGGAAGGCGTCGGCGGGATGCGGGAACAGCGCGAGCAGCGACACCAGCCCGGCGCCGACGAGCAGGGGCTGGGCCACGGCGGTGTCACGGATGGTGTCGGCGTCGGCAGCCGTGCCGTACTCGGCCAGGTCGAGGCCGGCGACGGCACTGAGCCAGTGCAGCCGCTCGGCGAAGCCGGGCAGCTCGAGCCACGGGGTCAGGAACCCGGGGGTCTGCGCCCCCTGTCCGGGGGCGACGATGGCGAGCACCTTCCCACCATTCCCGCTCCTCGCGGGGATTAGCGACCTCGGGGCAGCCAACGCCGCCCGACCTGCGTTGGAGGTTTCCTACAAGAGGCCCGGGTGTCCAGGCGGCCGAAGGCCAGTGCGAGCCGCAGCGTGAAGGCCCCGCGAGTCTGGGTCGGGGAGTGCGCGGTGAGTCGCTGCACCCGCTGGAGCCGATAACGCACCGTGTTCGCGTGCACGAAGAGCATGCGGGCGGTCCGCTCCAGGGAGCCGGCCTGCTCCAGGTAGGTCGCGAGGGTCTCGACGAGGGCGACCCCGCCCTCCTCGAGCGGCCTGTAGACCTCCTCCACCAGGCGGCGCCGGGCAGCGGCGTCGCCGTCGAGGGCCCGCTCGGGCAGCAGGTCGTCGGCGAGGACCGGCGGGGGCGCGTCGGGCCAGGCCGCGGCGGCCCGCAGCCCCGCCAGGGCGGCCCCCGCCGACCGGGAGGCCTCGACCAGGTCGCTGACCGGCGGCCCGATCACCACCGGTCCGGCCCCGAAGTGCCCGACCAGCGGGCGCAGGGCCTCCTCGGGAGTGTCGACGAGGGCGTCGGTGCCGCCCAGGATCGCGACGAGCTGCTCGCCGTGCAGGTCGGCGAGCACGTCGAGGCCGCAGCTGCGGGCGGTGCGCTGCAGCCGCTCGACGGCCTCCTCGGCGTCGAACCCCGACGTGTCGGCGCCGAGGGGAGGGGCCGCGCCGGCGACCACGACGACGGGTCGCGCGGTGCGCCAGCCCAGGGCCGCCACCCGGGAGCGCAGCGCCTCGTCGGCCTCCCCGCGGAGCAGCACGTCGACGACCAGGGCCTCCAGCCGGGCGTCCCAGGCGCCGCGGGCCTCGGCGGCCTCGGCGTACACCTGGGCGGCGGCGAAGGCGATCTCGCGGGAGTAGCGCAGCACGGCCTCGCGCAGCTCGGCCTCGTGCCCGGGGGCGGCGAGCTCGTCGACCCGCTCCTCGACCACCTCGATGGTCGTCCGCACCAGCTCGACGGTCTGCTGCAGGGTGACCGCCCGGATCAGCTCGCGGGGGGCGGTGCCGAAGACGTCGGCGGTGATCGAGGGTGCCGCCGCCGGGCGGCGGTACCACTCCGTGAACGCCGCGATGCCCGCCTGCGCGACCAGGCCCACCCAGGAGCGGTTCTCCGCGGGCATCGCCCGGTACCACGGCAGCGTCTCCTCCATCCGGGCGATGGCCGCGCTCGCCAGCCCGCCCATCGCCCGCTCCAGCCGCCGCACCGTGGTGCTGCGGGGCGCTCGCAGGCGGGAGGTGGTCACGCCTGGCAGTGTGCCCGCCCGCCGGAGGCCGCGTCCGCCCGCGCACGAACCGCCCGCTCTGCTGGAGCATGTCCCTTTCCCCGTCCAGCAGGAGGAACGGCGACGTGGACCCGGTCGAGGCCCTGCAGCGGGTGGCGTTCCTGCTCGAGCGCGCCCACGAGCCCACCTACCGCGTTCGCGCCTTCCGTACGGCGGCCGCGGTGGTGCAGGGACTGGGACCGCAGGAGCTCCGGCGCCGGGCGGCCGAGGGCTCCCTGACGGAGCTGCGCGGGCTGGGCTCGGTGACCGCCGCGGTCGTCCAGGAGGCGCTCGTCGGCGAGACGCCCGTCTACCTGCGCCGGCTCGAGGCGACCGGCGGCCGTCCCGTGGCCGAGGGCGGCGCGGAGGTGCGGGAGGCGCTGCGCGGCGACCTGCACACCCACTCCGACTGGTCCGACGGCGGCAGCCCGATCCGGGAGATGGCGCTCGCGGCCCGCGCTCTCGGGCACGAGTACGTCGCCCTGACCGACCACTCGCCGCGGCTGACGGTGGCCCGCGGCCTGTCACCGGAGCGGCTCCGGGAGCAGCTGCGCGTGGTGGCGGAGCTCAACGAGGAGCTCGCGCCGTTCCGGGTCCTCACCGGCATCGAGGTCGACATCCACGAGGACGGCTCCCTCGACCAGGAGGACGACCTGCTCGCCGCCCTCGACGTGGTGGTGGCGAGCGTGCACTCCAAGCTGCGCGCGCCCCGCGAGGAGATGACCAAGCGGATGGTGCGGGCCGTCGCCAATCCGCACACCGACGTGCTCGGGCACTGCACCGGGCGCAACGTGACCCGGCAGGGGCGGCGGGGCCGGACCCGCCCGGAGTCGGAGTTCGACGCCGAACTGGTCTTCGAGGCCTGCCGGCGCTTCGGCGTCGCCGTCGAGGTGAACTGTCGCCCGGAGCGGCTCGACCCGCCGAAGCGGCTGCTCCGCCTCGCGGTGGAGGCGGGTTGCCGGGTGGCGATCGACACCGATGCGCACGCGCCCGGGCAGCTCGACTGGCAGCCCTACGGCTGCGAGCGGGCCGCGGCCTGCGGCGTGCCACTCGACACGATCGTCAACAGCTGGCCCCACGACGACCTGCTCGCCTGGACCGCCTCCCCCCGGGCGTGATCATGCACTTCTCGTGTTGATCATGCATTTCCCGTCGCGATGTCGATACGGACGGCTCCGACGTGCGTCGGGTGCCCACACCGGCACGGCAGCGACGCTTGCCCTGCCACCATTGACGGCTCGGCCCACCAAGATCGCCGATTTAGGTGCAGAAGTGCAGTGGACTGTGTTCTCCCACCCAAACTGCTGATCTTGGGACGGCCGGAGCGGCCGAGGCGGCTACCGAGGCGCCGGCCGCCCGCTCTCGGGCCGCCGCGGCCGGCGCTGCCCGGGCTGCCCCGTTCGGCGGAGGCATGCGGTACGAGGTCAGGAGCCGGAGGTGAAGGTGCCGATGGCGTGGGCGACCAGGTCGTCCTCCTGGCTGAGCTCCGTCTCGACGATCGTGATGCGCTTGCCGCGCTTGATGACGCGCGCCTCCCCCACGATCTCGCCACGCTTGCCGGGATTCAGGTACGTGACCTTCAGCTCGATCGTCACGCCCGGGCCCGTGTCCTGGCCCGCGGCCACGGCCTCGGCCGCGACGACGTCGGCCAGGGTGGCCAGCACGCCGCCGTGCACCGAACCGTGGGGGTTCAGGTGCTGGTCGTCCACCTTCAGCCGCACGCGTGCCCGCCCGTCACCGACCGGCTCGACCTGCATGCCCACGTAGTCGCGGAAACCCTCGCTCATGGCGCGGCTGCATACCCCGGTACGGCCGAAGCGCACCGCAGGAATTGCCTGATCACCGCGGGGGGTCAGGACTCGCCGAGGGTGTTGCCGGCTCCGGCGGCCCGCACGTCGCGGAGCCGGTAGCGCTCGATGGCCTCCTGGGGCGCCTCGGGCTTGACCTCGCCGCGACGGGCCAGCTCGATCAGCGCGGCCACCGTGATCGAGGCCGCGTCAACCAGGAAGAAGCGCCGCAGGGCGCCGCGGGTGTCGGAGCGGCCGAAGCCGTCGGTGCCGAGCGAGGACCAGTCGTTGGGCACCCACTGCGCGATCTGGTCCTGCACGGTCCGCATGAAGTCGCTGACCGCGACCACCGGCCCCGGCGCGCCCTCGAGCTTGCGGGTCACGTAGGGCACGCGTCGCTCCCCGTCGGGTTCGAGCAGGTTCGCCCGGTCGCAGTCGAGGCCGTCGCGGCGCAGCTCGTTCCACGACGTCACCGACCACACGTCGGCCGCCACGCCCCAGTCCTCGGCGAGCATGCGCTGCGCCTCCAGCGACCACAGCACCGCCGGGCCGGAGGCGAGCAGCTGCACCTGCGCCCGCTCGCCGTTCGCCCCGGGCGCCGACGGCGCCGCCGCGTAGCGGTAGATGCCCCCCAGGATGCCCTCGACGTCGACGTTCTCCGGCTCCGCAGGCTGCAGGTAGGGCTCGTTGTAGATCGTCAGGTAGTAGAAGACGTCCTCGGCGTTCTCCCCGTACATCCGGCGCATCCCGTCGCGGACGATGTGGGCGAGCTCGAAGGACCAGGCCGGGTCGTAGTGCACGCAGGCCGGATTCGTCGACGCCAGCAGCGGGGAGTGCCCGTCCTCGTGCTGGAGGCCCTCGCCGTTGAGCGTCGTCCGCCCGGCCGTGGCACCGAGCAGGAAGCCCCGCCCGAGCTGGTCGGCGAACGCCCAGATCTGGTCGGCGGTCCGCTGGAAGCCGAACATCGAGTAGAAGATGTAGACGGGGATCATCGGCTCGCCGTGCGTCGCGTACGACGTGCCGGCGGCGAGCACCGAGCCCATCGACCCGGCCTCGCTGATGCCCTCGTGCAGGATCTGCCCGGTCTCCGACTCCCGGTAGGACAGCAGCAGGGCGCGGTCGACGGGCTCGTACTGCTGGCCCTGGGTGGAGTAGATCTTCGCGGTGGGGAAGATCGCGTCCATACCGAACGTGCGGGCCTCGTCGGGGATGATCGGCACGAACCGCTTGCCGATCTCGGGGTCCTTGATCAGGTCCTTGAACAGCCGCACCAGCGCCATGGTCGTGGCGACCGGCTGCTTGCCCGACCCCTTGCGCAGCGCGTCGTAGACCTTGTCGCCCGGCAGGACGAGCGGCGTGGAGCGGGCGACCCGCCGCGGCACCGCGCCGCCGAGCTGCGCCCGGCGCTCCCGCATGTAGGCGATCTCCTCGGAGTCCTCGCCCGGGTGGTAGTACGGGGGCAGCTCGCCCTCGAGGTCCTTGTCGCTGATCTCGAGGTAGAGCCGGTCGCGGAACTCCTTCAGCTCGGCCTTTGTGAGCTTCTTCATCTGGTGGGTCGCGTTGCGGCCCTCGAAGTCCTTGCCGAGCGTCCAGCCCTTGACGGTCTTGGCGAGGATCACCGTGGGCTGTCCGACATGGTTCCTCGCCGCCGAGTACGCCGCGAAGACCTTGCGGTAGTCGTGCCCGCCGCGGGAGAGCTTGCGCAGGTCGTCGTCGGAGAGGTGCCCGACCATGTCGCGCAGCCGCGGGTCGGAGCCGAAGAAGTGGTCGCGGATGTAGGCGCCGGACTCCACCGAGTACGTCTGGAACTGCCCGTCGGGGGTGGTGTTCATCGCGTTGAGCAGCACGCCGTCGGTGTCGGCCGCGAGCAGCGGGTCCCAGTCCCGCCCCCAGATGACCTTGATGACGTTCCAGCCCGCGCCGCGGAAGGTCGACTCCAGCTCCTGGATGATCTTCCCGTTGCCGCGTACGGGGCCGTCGAGGCGCTGGAGGTTGCAGTTCACGACGAACGTGAGGTTGTCGAGCTCCTCGCGGGCGGCCACGCCGATCGCCCCCAGCGACTCGGGCTCGTCCATCTCACCGTCGCCGAGGAACGCCCAGACGTGCGAGCCGGAGGTGTCCTTGATGCCGCGGTCCTTGAGGTAGCGGTTGAACCGCGCCTGATAGATCGCGTCGATCGACCCCAGGCCCATCGAGACCGTGGGGAACTCCCAGAAGTCCGGCATCAGCCGCGGGTGCGGATACGAGGGCAGGCCGTTCGGCGCCGCCGAGAGCTCCTGGCGGAAGCCGTCGAGCTGCTGCTCGCTGAGCCGGCCCTCGAGGAAGGCCCGGGCGTAGATGCCGGGGGAGGCGTGGCCCTGGAAGAAGATCTGGTCGCCGGAGGCGCCGTCGCCGTCCTTGCCGCGGAAGAAGTGGTTGAAGCCGACCTCGTACAGGCTGGCCGAGGAGGCGTAGGTGGCGATGTGCCCACCGACCCCCAGGCCGGGGCGGTTGCCCCGGCTCACCATCACCGCCGCATTCCAGCGGATGTAGGCGCGGATGCGCCGCTCGAGATGCTCGTCCCCCGGGAACTCCGGCTCCCGGTCCGAGGCGATGCTGTTGATGTAGTTGGTGCTGCGCAGCGCCGGCACGCCCACCTGCTGCTCACGGGCACGCTGCAGCAGCCGCAGCATGAGGTAGCGGGCCCGGGTGCGCCCGGCGTTGCCGACCAGCGCGTCGAACGACTCGAGCCACTCCTGGGTCTCGTCCGGGTCGATGTCGGGCAGCTGGCTGGTCAACCCGTCACTGATGATCGCGTACGGCTCTCGTGCCACGTCAGGTCCCTTCCGGCGGTGACGTCATCATCGTCCTCCTCCCGGCCAAAGGGAGTCACCCCCGCCGCGCGACTCGTCGTACGAGGATGGGCCGATGCACAGCGAGGTTCTCGAGATCCGGACCGGCGACCGCGAGGCGGTGTACGACCTGACGCGGCACTGCGAGCGCTTCCTGGCCGAGACCGCCGCCGGCGCCGACGGACTGCTGCACGTCTGGGTGCCGCACGCCACCGCCGGCGTAGCGGTGCTCGAGACCGGCGCGGGCAGTGACGACGACCTGCTCGCCGCCCTGCGCGACCTGCTGCCCGCCGACGGCCGCTGGCGGCACCGCCACGGCTCGCCCGGGCACGGACGCGACCACGTGCTGCCCGCGCTGGTCCCGCCGCACGCGACGGTCCCGGTGCTGGGCGGTCGGATGGCCCTGGGCGCGTGGCAATCGGTTGTGCTCGTCGACACCAACCGGGACAATCCGGTGCGTTCGGTGCGGCTGAGCTACCTGCCGGGCTGACATCGCCCCTTCCTTTCACCCGGACGGCCGCTCCAGACCGCGGGTGAGTCGTCGCCCGTCGGGCAAGCCTCGACCAGGGCGGCTCCGAATCGAGTCGAACCGGCTGCCACCGGGCCCATAGCGTCCGATCGTCCTAGGAGGTCCCTTGAAGCTTGGTCACGCACTGCTCGCGCTGCCCGCCGTGGCCGCCCTGCCCTTCGCCGCCGGCCCCGCCGCCGCCCAGGACACCGGCCACAAGGGCGCTGGCGCCACCTACCAGGTCGAGCTCGACGCCCTCAACAACAGCGGCGCCAGCGGCACCGCCGTGCTGACCCTCAAGGGCCGTTCCCTCACGGTGAAGATCGACGCCGAGGGCCTGGTGCCGAACGCACCGCACGCCCAGCACATCCACGGCATGCCTGACCACAGCAAGGACTTCACGTGCCCGACGCAGGACGCCGACAAGAACGGTGACGGCGTCGTCAACGTGGCCGAGGGTGTCCCGGCCTACGGGGCCATCACGGTCGCGCTGACCACCGAGGGCGACACGAGCCCGAAGAGCGGCATCGCCGTCGACCGCATGCCGGTCGCCGACGAGGACGGCAACCTCCAGTACGAGCGCACGATCGAGGTCTCCGACGCGATCGCCGACAACATCAAGAACCTGCACGTGGTGCAGCACGGCATCGACACCAACGACAACGGCCAGTACGACTTCGAGGGCACCCAGGGCAAGAGCGAGCTCAACCCCAAGGTGCCCGCCGAGGCCACGCACCCCGCCACCTGCGGCATGGTCGAGGGCTCCTCGGTCAACGAGGTGCCCAAGGGCGGCGTCGAGACCGGCACCGGCAGCACCGGCGGCGTCGAGTCGGGCGGCACCCTCGCCCTCGGCGGTGCGGCCCTGCTGACCGCGGCCGGCATCACCGTGGTCACCGCTCGTCGTCGTCGCACCGACAGCTGATCCCGGCACCATCGCGATGAACCAGCGGCTCGGCCTGGCGGCGGCGGGACTTCTCGCCGCCGCCGGTGCCGGGCTCGTCGCATGCGGGGTGACCTCGCAGGTGCCCGCGCCTCCGGCCCCGCCGCCTGCCGCCGCACCCGCTGCGTCCGCGGTCGAGTCGAGCTCGTCGTCCCCCTCGCCTCGCCGGGCCCAGAGCCGGCCGGTCCGCGGCCCGGTGCTGCCTCCCGCCGAGCCGGTGTCCGTGCACATCCCACGCCTCGACGTGCAGTCCGACACCATGCACCTCGGGCTCCAGCCCGACGGCGCGATGGAGGTGCCGCAGTCGGCGGATCCCATCGGCTGGTACGACAAGTCGCCAAGTCCGGGCGTGCAGGGCCCGGCGGTGCTCGCCGGCCACGTGACCTGGGACCGCAAGCCGGCGGTCTTCTTCCGCCTCGGCGAGATGCGCCCGGGTGACCGGGTCGAGGTCGAGCGCGCCGACGGCAGCACCGCCGTGTTCTCGGTGACGAAGATCGCTACTTATCCCAAGGACGACTTCCCGACCGTGGAGGTCTACCGCAACCTCGATCATGCGGGCCTGCGCCTGATCACCTGCGCCGGGCAGTTCGACGACGAGAGCAAGCGCTATCCCGACAACATCGTCGTCTACGCGGAGATGGTCGACACGATTCCGGCCTGAGCCGGCGGGCCGCGCCCTAGGGCTCCTCGTCGGTCGGGCACACCCGCACCGCCCGGTAGGCCGGGCCCTCCAGGGAGCGCTCGTACTCCACCTCGACGAGCTCGCCCGGCTCCAGGTCACGCCCGCCGGGGGCATCGACGACGTCCTCGTCCATGCCGACCTCGGCGGGCAGGCCCTCGACCACGACCGCTCCGGTGCCCGCGTGCACGTCCCAGCGGACCACCCGTCCCACCCCGTGGCTCACCGAGGTCCCCTCCCGCTCGCCGGCGCCTGCCAGGTACCCCTTCCCGACCCGGGGTCGCCATCCTGGGAGGAAACGCTTGCGTCCGCCTGCCCGGGCGTGTGGACTAGCGGTTCACGTTGTGAGGTACGGCACGCACACGAGGAGGCGAAGGGTGACCGCGACCGCGGACCACGCAGAAGGTCAGCGCGGCCTAGCGGCCCGGCTGGGCATCCGCCCCGGGCAGGTGGTGCAGGAGCTGGGCTACGACACGGACGCCGACGAGGAGCTGCGCGCCGCCGTCCTCGAGACCTCCGGCAGCAGCCTCGTGGGCGAGGACTACGACGACGTCGTCGACGTGGTCCTGCTGTGGTGGCGCGACGATGACGGCGACCTGGTCGACGCCCTGGTCGACTCGCTCGTCTCCCTCGCCGACGGCGGGGTCGTCTGGCTCCTGACGCCCAAGGCGGGTCGCCCCGGGCACGTCGAGCCGAGCGACATCGGCGACGCGGCCCCCACGGCCGGGCTCAACTCGACGAGCAGCATCAGCGCGGCCCGCAACTGGTCGGGCACCCGCCTGGTGGCGCCGAAGTCCACCCGTCGCTGAGCACGACCGGCGGTTTCCCCTCGCGTTTTTCGCTGCTCGAGAGCTGACGACACGTACGACGGCGGCTCGCGGCTCGCAGGAGTGCTGGTCCCGGCGCGCGGTTCCCGCCGGCGCCGGAAATGTCCTCAGCTCTCGAGGCGCCGTTCGGTGGCCCAGCTGCGGCCGGACGGGCTTCAGCGCCGAAGCCCGGGCAGCCGGCCGACACCGCTCAGATGGCGCGCCGCCGTGCCCAGCGAGGCGCCACCCGGCAGGCCCGGGACGGCCTCCACGAGCGGAGCGAGGGCGAGCAGGCCGGGGACGTCCGGCGTGCGCAGCTCGCCGCGCAGCAGCAGCGCTGGGACCGCCCGGCGGCCGGCCGAGGCGTCGAGCAGGACGTCGGCGGCGCCCTCGATCGTCGCCTTGACCGCCGGCGCGTCCGGGTGTTGCTGGGAGGTGCGCCAGTCCCCGGAGTCGTCGCTGGCGAACGACCAGGTGCCGCCGGGGGTCCGTATGGTGGCGACCGCCGCGATCCCCGTACGCGCAGCGAGCCCGCCGGTGACGTCGACCAGGGCCGCTACGCCGGCCTGCAGGAGGTCCTCGCCGGGGTGCGGCGCACCGCAGGGCTCCAGGTCGAGAGCGTGCACCGCGAGCTCGTAGGCCGCCGCCGAGAGCAGCGTGAGCACCGGTAGCGGGCCGAGTACCGACCCGGTAGGGCGCAGGCCGGCGGCGGACGCATCCGGCGTGGCGAGAAATGCCGCGACGGCGTCGCGGTTGGCCTCGAGCGCGGCGAGGACCTCGTCGCGGCCAGCCGAGCGATGGGCGGCGGTCAGGCGGGCGTTGCGCGCGTCCTGGTCGGCCCGGCCTTCGAGCACCGCGGGCAGCGCCGGCTGCTCCGGCCACGACCCGAGGTGCACGAGAACGTCGCGGCCACTCCAGCCAGGTAGCCGTGACGGGGCGTCGAGCCCGGTCTCCTCAGCTACGACGAGGAACGCGTCCCAGGCCGCCGCGATGCGCCCGGCAGTTCCCGCGAGGTCGTGCGAGGCGAGTCCGCGCTCGCCGGGCTCGGGCCGTAGCGTCGAAGGGGGAGGTGCCACACTGGACATCCTGCCGTGCGGGAACCGAGGAGGAGCGAGTGGCTGCAGGAAGCGACGTGGCGACGGGGGCCATGGTGGGCCAGGAGGCGCCGGACTTCGAGTTGCGCGACCAGCACGGGCAGAAGGTGCGGCTCTCCGACTTCCGTGGACGCAAGAACGTCGTCCTGGTCTTCTACCCCTTCGCCTTCACCCCCACGTGCACCGGCGAGCTGTGCGCGCTGCGTGACGAGCGGGCGAGCTTCGAGACCGACGCGGTGCAGGTGCTCGCCGTCTCCTGCGACCCGAGCCCCGCGCTGCGGGTCTTCGCGGAGCAGGAGGGGGTGGAGTACCCACTGCTCTCGGACTTCTGGCCCCACGGCGAGGTGGCCCGGGCGTACGGAGTGTTCCTCGAGCAGCGCGGCATGGCCACGCGGGGCACCTTCCTCATCGACCGGGAGGGCATCGTCCGCTGGTCGATGATCAACTCACCGGCCGATGCGCGCAGCACCGAGGCCTACCAGAAGGCACTCGCCGAGCTGTAGAGGCGGTCAGGTGGCGTAGCCGCGCGGGGCCTCGGTGGCGCCGGGGTCCTCGATGCCGGACCCGGCAGCGGCCTGGTCGCCCTGACCGGCTCCCTGCGCCTCCTCCTCACCGAGCTCGCTCGTCTGGGGCAGGTCGGCGAGCGGGTCGCCGTGCGTGACCGTCGGCGTGTCGCGGGCGTCGGTGGGCGTCCGGTCGTCGTTCGCGGGCGTCGTCATGACGCCGGGATACCCCTCGGGTCGATCTCGGTAACCGGCACCGCCGCGAGCCGGTCTGTCAGAATGGGCGGCCGCGGGGGCGCATAGCTCAGCGGTCAGAGCACCGGTCTTACAAACCGGGGGTCGCTGGTTCGATCCCAGCTGCGCCCACCCTGTCGCCGCAGGTCAGCGGCTTGCGAGCTCTGCGGAGACGTGCGGCCGGGGTGGTCTTGCTAACGCTTCTGCTAACACGGGCTTGGAAGCATGGTCCGCTCAGGCGCGTTCGACGGCCGCGGCGAAGGCGTCCGCGACACCCGCCGGCCGATCCCGCAACACGTGCGCGTAGATCGTCATCGTCACTACCGGAGTCGCGTGGCCCAACCGCTCGGCGACCTCATGCACCGGAGTCCCGGCCGCGAGCAGGATGCTGGCGTGCGTGTGCCGCAGCCCGTGCAGCGGCAGCGGCGGTAGTCCCGCGGCCCGTGCCCGCTTGGCGAACAGGTGCGAGGCGCTGCTCGGATGGACCGGGGCGCCCTCGTCGGTGGTGAACACCAAGCCAACACCGCTGTCCTGCCACGCCGGGTGCGCCAGCCGCTCCGCGGTCTGGCGCTTGCGATGCTCGCGCAGCGCGGCGACCGTGCCCGCGTCCAGCGTGACGTTGCGCGCCCGCCCCGACTTCGGCGTGTCCACTACCCGCTGCCCAGCGATCACCGCCACAGATCGGGCCACCCGCAGCTCGCCCGCGTCCAAGTCGAGGTCGGCCCAGCGCAGCGCCAGCGCCTCGCCGCGGCGCATCCCGGTGAACGCGAGCACCCGGAACAGCGCGGCGAGGCGATGCTCGGACACCGCTGCCAGGAACGCCGCGAGTTCGTCCGCGGACCACACCATCGCCGCCCGCGGCTGCGTCTCCCCGACCGGCCGAGAGGTCCGCGGGAGCTTCGCCTGCTCGGCAGGGTTCCCGGCGAGGACCCGCTCGGTCACGGCGTCGCCCAGCGCCTTGCGGAGCAGTGCGTGGACATGCCGGATGGTGGTTGGCGACAGGGGCCGGCCGCCGCGTCCGCCGCCCTTGGCGAGGTCGGCGTACAGCTTCGACAGCACGCTCGGCCGCAGCGCCTGCATGCGGCTCCCGCCGATCGCCGGGATCACGTGCAGCTCGAGGATGTCCCGGTAGCCGGCGGCTGTCTTCGGCTTCACTACTGCCGAGTGACCTCCTAGCCACTCCCGGAGCCACGCGGCCACCGTGAGCGCACTCCGGTCGATGTAGGCGCCGCGCCGGGCCGCGACGCGCGCCTCGTCGCGGGCTGCCTTCGCCGCCGCCTCGGTGGGGAAGCCGCCGACCCACCGCGGCCGGCTGCGTCCCGTCGTCGGGTCCTGCGCGCGGATCACGTACGACCAGGTGCCGCCCCGCTTGATCACCCCGTCGCGTACGCCGCTCATCCCGCGCCCTCGCGTTCGAAGTGCTCGGCGAGCTCGGCTAGCAGCCGGCGGCTGACGTGTCCCCGCCGTGCTTGTAGGGACCGAGGAGAGAGCGTCTGCGCGTCCGGCCCAAGTAGCTCTTCTCGCCGTTCCACCAACGAGCTGCCCCACAACTTCGTCGCCGCTCGGTTGATTTCGGCTCGGCTCTGCCCGAGACGACGCATGGCCTTGTGCTCCATCTCGTCCTGCGCGGGGTCGGCCACCCTCAGTCTCTCGTCAATGATCTTCCTCGTCAGAAACCAGCTCCCTGACTGCAGGGCGTCGCGCACCTGCTGCGTCTCCGCGATAGCGCTGGGTCCGATGCGGACGAGGACGTC
>JALYMT010000017.1 GCA_030773555.1 Actinomycetota bacterium
GTCACGAGGTCGTCGAGGGTGGCGTACACGAGGGCTCCCCGGAGTCGAGCGTGTGTCAGCAACGCCCACCCTGGGCGACCTCGCCCGCTAGAACAACCGCCCTGTCATTCGGAAGCACTCATCTAGGCGGCGCTGTGACCGCGCTGGGCGACCTCCCTGCCGTTCCGCAGCAGGTGTCCACCCCACCTCCCGTAGCCGCGTATCTCGCGCCCGTAGGCGCCGCACGCGGCCACGACCGGGCAGGAGCGGCAGACACGCAGGGCCGCCCTCAGGTCGGGGCCGCTCGGCGCCTCTTGGGTGAAGACGTCGCGCAGCGGGGGATCGGTGCGGGCGCACGCTGCGTCCTCGATCCACGCGCCCGGCGCCCGGGAGACGGAGCCAGGCCAGCGCTGCCCCCGACGACGTGACCGCTGCGGCACCGCGTCGCTTAGCTCCTCCACGCGGCGCACTCTAGACCGAGCAGCCGACGCTTCTCACTGGACAGGGACGGGGCACATCTAGGGCACAGGACACCGGAAAACGCCGAGGAACGGTGACAAACGTTGAGAGGCGTTTTCGCAGGTCAGAAGGGGTGGCAGGGATGTTTCGGCAGGTCGGGGGCACAGCGGGAACAGAACCCGGCTTACAGGCCGACTCGTCCGCCGCCCACCGCGGCATCTCCGGTCGAGCCGAGGTTCTCGACCACGACCTCCTCGCGGCGCACCACCTCGGACACCGGGCGCTGCTCGACGACGCGTTCGACGTCGATGCGGACCCGCTCCACGGGCACCAGCCGGGTCTCGACGACGATCTGCTCCTCGTGCAGGACGATCTCGATCGGGCCCGAGCCGGCAGGCCCGGCGTCGCCGGGAGCACCGGAGGCGATCGGCGAGCTCTCGACGACCAGCTCCTCGCGGCGCACCTCGAAGGCGCGGGTCACGGTCTCGGTCACCACGCGCTTGGACACCCGCAGCCGCTCGACCCCGACGCGCTCGGTCGCGACCCGCAGCTGCTCCTCGAGACGGACGACGCTGATGCCGGCGTCTCCGGTCAGCGTCTGCTCGCTGTCCATCGGCTCTCCCCACGGTAGGTGCTACCGACAGCACTCCCCAGCGCGGCCCCCGCCAATCCCGCCGAGGGGGTCACGGCAGGGTGAGGATCTCCGCGCCGACGTCCGTGACGAGCAGGGTGTGCTCGAACTGCGCCGACCGCCGGCGGTCGGCGGTCACCACGGTCCAGCCGTCGTCCCACATCTCCCACTCGTGCGTGCCGAGGGTGAGCATCGGCTCCACCGTGAAGGTCATGCCCGGCTCGAGAACAGTGTCGTAGCGCGGGTCGTCGTAGTGCGGGATGACCAGCCCGGAGTGGAAGGCCGGGCCGACGCCGTGGCCGGTGAACTCGCGCACCACGCCGTAGCCGAAGCGCTTGGCGTACGACTCGATGACCCGGCCGATCACGTTGACCTGCCGGCCGGGGGCGACGGCGCGGATGCCACGCATCATCGCCTCGTACGTGCGCTCCACGAGCAGGCGGGACTGCTCGTCGACCTCGGCGACCAGGAAGGTCGCGTCGGTGTCGCCGTGCACGCCGTCGAGGTAGGCGGTGATGTCGACGTTGACGATGTCGCCGTCGCGCAGGACGGTGGAGTCGGGGATGCCGTGGCAGACGACCTCGTTGACCGACGTGCACAGCGACTTGGGAAAGGCGGGCGCCCGCCCGTTGCCGGGATAGCCCAGGGTCGAGGGGTAGGCGCCGGAGTCGACGAGGAACTCGTGGCCGACGCGGTCGAGCTCGTCGGTGCTCACCCCGGGGGCGACGTGGCGCCCGACCTCGGCGAGGGCCTGCGCGGCCAGGCGGCCCGCGGCGCGCATCCGCTCGATCGTCGCCGGGTCCTTCACCTCGGACCCTCGGTAGGCAGCCGCGCGCCTGCGCCCCACGTACTCCGGCCGGGGAATCGAGGGGGGGACGAAGCGCACGGGTGACACCGTGCCGGGAGCGAGGGCAGTCACCTGGCAAGTGTAGGGAGGCCCTCCGGGGGGATGCCGGGTGCCATGAGTGAGGCGCAGCAGTGGTTCTGGTGCCTGCCGCACGGCCGGGTCGAGACCGAGCCCGACGCGCCGTTCAACGACCGCCTGGGTCCCTACGGCTCGCGGGTGGAGGCCGAGCGGGCGCTCCAGCACGCGCAGGAGCGTACGGAGGCCTGGGACAAGGACCCCCGCTGGAACGACGAGGACTAGCGGGCCCGCCCGCCGCCTCGCCGGGCGCCGGGCCCGTTGATACGTTCGCCGGGGGTACGGGGGCCCGGCAGAACCGGTGCGCGCGTCCCGCCGCCCGACTACCGCGCACGGCCCGCAGGAGGCTCAGGCGATGACGGACGCTCCGGCGACTGTCCTTGGCATCAACCGGACGCAGGACGCGTCGGTCGCCGTGACGCGGGGCGGTGCCACCATGTGGAGTCTGCAGAAGGAGCGGGTGAGCC
>JALYMT010000018.1 GCA_030773555.1 Actinomycetota bacterium
GCGAAGAACGGCGAGGTGCTCGTCGGTGAGGTGGCCAAGCGGCAGGCCGTGACCAACGTCGACCGCACGATCCGGTCGGTCAAGCGGCACATGGGCACCGACTGGAAGCAGGTCATCGACGGCAAGACGTTCACCCCCCCGCAGATCTCCGCGTTCGTCCTGCAGAAGCTCAAGCGCGACGCCGAGTCCTACCTCGGTGACACCGTCTCCGACGCGGTCATCACCGTCCCGGCTTACTTCAACGACGCCCAGCGCCAGGCCACCAAGGAGGCCGGCGAGATCGCCGGCCTGAACGTGCTGCGGATCATCAACGAGCCGACCGCGGCCGCGCTGGCGTACGGCCTCGACAAGGGCGAGCGCGACCAGACGATCCTCGTCTTCGACCTCGGCGGCGGCACCTTCGACGTGTCCCTGCTCGAGATCGGCGAGGGCATCGTCGAGGTCAAGGCCACCAGCGGTGACAACCACCTCGGCGGCGACGACTGGGACCAGCGCATCGTCGACTGGCTGGCGAAGCGGTTCCAGCAGGCGAACGGCATCGACCTGACCAAGGACAAGATGGCGATGCAGCGCATCCGCGAGGCAGCCGAGAAGGCCAAGATCGAGCTGTCGAGCTCGCAGCAGACCTCGATCAACCTGCCCTACATCACGGTCGACGCCGAGAAGAACCCGCTGTTCCTCGACGAGTCGCTCTCCCGCGCGGAGTTCCAGCGCATCACCAGCGACCTGCTCGACCGCACCCGCGCCCCGTTCAACAACGTGATCCGGGACGCCGGCGTCAAGGTCGGCGACATCGACCATGTCGTGCTGGTCGGCGGGTCCACCCGCATGCCCGCGGTCGCGGACCTGGTGCGCGACCTGACCGGGGGCAAGGAGCCCAACAAGGGCGTCAACCCCGACGAGGTCGTCGCCGTCGGCGCCTCGCTGCAGGCCGGCGTGCTCCGCGGGGAGGTCAAGGACGTCCTGCTGCTCGACGTCACCCCGTTGTCCCTGGGCATCGAGACCAAGGGCGGCATCATGACGAAGCTGATCGAGCGCAACACCACGATCCCGACCAAGCGCTCCGAGATCTTCACCACGGCCGACGACAACCAACCGTCGGTGCAGATCCAGGTCTATCAGGGCGAGCGCGAGATGGCCGTCTACAACAAGCGGCTCGGCATGTTCGAGCTGACCGGCCTGCCGCCGGCGCCGCGCAACGTGCCGCAGATCGAGGTCACCTTCGACATCGACGCCAACGGCATCGTGCACGTGGCCGCCAAGGACCTGGGCACGGGCAAGGAGCAGTCGATGACGATCACCGGCGGCTCCGCGCTGCCGAAGGACGACATCGAGCGGATGATGCGCGACGCCGAGCAGTACGCCGAGGACGACCGTCGTCGCCGCGAGGAGGCAGAGACCCGCAACACCGGCGAGTCGCTGCTCTACTCGACCGAGAAGTTCCTCAAGGACAACGAGGACAAGGTGCCCGCCGACGCGCGCGCCGAGGTCGACGAGGCCCTGACGCGGCTGCGTACCGCGCTGGACGGCGAGGACAGCGCCGAGATCCGGACGGCCACCGAGGCGGTCTCGACGACGAGCTCCAAGCTCGGCGCGGCGATGTACGCCAACGCGCAGGCCGCCGGCGGTGCCGCTGGCGGTGCCGGCGCCCCCGGTGCCGGTACCGACGACGGCGCCGAGGACGTCGTGGACGCCGAAATCGTCGACGACGCCGACCGCCGGGACGAGAGCCGATGAGCGCCGGCGGGGAGTTCGACGCCTACGACACCGACGGCACGGGCGGCGGGCCGGTGATCCGCGACAAGCGGCGTATCGACCCCGAGTCCGGGCTGCCGAGGGTCACGGTCGAGCAGGAGCCGGGGGAGGCCCCGGCTCCTGCCGCCCCGTCGCCCTCCGCCGAGGAGGTCGCGGCGCTGCAGGCTCAGCTGGCCGAGCGCACGGCCGACCTGCAGCGGGTGCAGGCCGAGTACGCCAACTACCGCCGGCGAGTCGAGCGCGACCGGGAGTCGGTGCGCGAGCTCGCGCTGGTCAACGTGCTGAGCAACCTGCTGCCGGTCCTCGACGACATCGACCGGGCCCGCCAGCACGGCGAGCTCGAGGGTGGCTTCAAGGCGGTCGGCGAGGCTCTCGAGGCGGTCGTCGGCAAGCTCGGGCTGGAGCGCTACGGCGCGCCGGGCGAGCCCTTCGACCCGACCGTGCACGAGGCGCTGACCCACGCGTACGCGCCCGACGTCGAGGGTCCGACCGCCGTGGCGATCCTGCAGCCCGGCTACCGGATGGGCCTGCGGATCGTACGCCCCGCCCGGGTCGCCGTGGCCGAGCCCGAGAGCTGAGCGGGAGAAGCGGACCGAAGGGAGGGACGCCAGGTGAGCACCAAGGACTACCTGGAGAAGGACTACTACAAGGCGCTCGGCGTTCCCAAGGACGCGAAGCCCGAGGAGATCAAGAAGGCCTACCGCAAGCTCGCGCGCCAGTTCCACCCGGACGCGAACAAGGGCGACGCCGGCTCGGAGGACCGGTTCAAGGAAATCTCCGAGGCCTACGACGTGCTCTCCGACGCGCAGCGGCGCAAGGAGTACGACGACGCGCGCACGCTGTTCGGCAGCGGGGGCGGGCTCGGCGGCTTCCGCGCCTCCGGCGGGCGGCCGCCTACCGGCGGGGCCGCGGGAAGCGGGGTCACGTTCGACTTCGGTGACCTGTTCGGCACCGGCGGGGTCAACGGCGGGCTGGGGGACGTGCTCGGCGGGCTGTTCAACCGCGGCGGGCGGCCCGGAGGCGCGGCGCCCCGCCGCGGGGCCGACGTCGAGTCGGAGGTGACGCTCAACTTCTCCGACGCCACCGAGGGCCTGACCGTCCCGCTGCGGATGACCAGCGAGCAGCCCTGCCCGGTCTGCCGCGGCACGGGCGGGCGCAACGGGTCGCTGCCGCATACCTGCCCCACCTGCCAGGGCACGGGCTCGACGAGTCGCAATGCCGGTGCGTTCGGCTTCGCCGAGCCCTGCCGCGACTGCAAGGGCCGCGGCCTCATCGTCGATGACCCGTGCCCCGAGTGCTCGGGCAGCGGACGAGCCTTGGGCACCCGCGTGCTCAACGTCCGCATTCCGGCTGGGGTGCAGGACGGGCAACGGATCCGCATCAAGGGCAAGGGCGCGCCGGGCGAGCGCGGCGGACCCGATGGTGACCTGTACGTCACCGTGCACGTGCGGCCGCATCGGCTGTTCGCCCGGCGGGGGGACAACCTCACGCTCACGGTGCCGGTGTCCTTCGCCGAGGCGGCGCTCGGCGCCGAGATCCGGGTGCCCACCCTGGGGGGCTCGCCTGTCACCCTGCGACTGCCCCCCGGCACGGCGAACGGTCGCACGTTCCGGGTACGTGGCAAGGGCGTGACGCGCAGCGACGGAACCCGGGGTGACCTGCTGGTCTCGGTCGAGGTGTCGGTTCCGCAAAGCCTCTCGGGCAAGGCCCGCGAGGCGGTCCAGGCGTTCGGCAAGGCCACCGCGGGCGAAGACCCCCGCGCGGGCCTGCTGGAGCTGGCGAAGGAGAACTGATGGTGCCCGGCGTAGAGGCTCACGCGAGCATGCCGCTCTACGTCATCTCGGTGGCCGCTGAGCTCTCGGGACTGCATCCGCAGACGCTGCGCCAGTACGACCGGCTGGGGTTGGTCAGCCCCGGCCGCTCGCCCGGCCGGGGCCGGCGGTACTCCGCCGAGGACATCGCCACGCTGCGCGAGGTGCAACGGCTCACCGCCGAGGGCGTGAACCTCGCCGGCGTCAAGCGCATCCTCGAGCTCGAGGGCGCGGTGCGCCAGCTCCACGCGCGCCTACGCGCCCTGCAGTCGGAGCTGCGGACGGGGGACCGCGCGGGCGACGAGTCGAAGGAGGCCACCGCGATTTGGGAGCAGGCGGTCCGACCGGCCAACCTGCCGGTTCCGCTGCCGGTCCGCGCCAGCACCGCCGTCGTGGTCTGGCGGTCCCGGCGCTGAGCGGGCGCAGGGGAGCGTTGGCGCTCGAGGTGCCCCCGACTCGGCTGCGCAGCCTGCCGGCCCTGCCCGAGGAGGAGCGCGAGCGGCAGCTGCGCGCTCTGGCGCTGCGCCTCGACCGGCCGCTGAGCCTGCTGGGCCTGATCTTCCTGCTCGTGGTGCTGGCCGACGGGCTGGCGGCCGACCCCCGGCTACGCACCGTCCTGTCGGTCGCGAGCTGGGTGCTGTGGGCCGTGTTCGCCGGCGAGTTCGCCCTCCGGCTCTATCTCGCGCCCCGGCGCGGCCGCTTCCTGGGCCGCAACTGGTGGCAGCTGGTCTTCCTCGCCGTGCCGTTCCTGCGCTTCCTCCGGCTGATCTGGGTGCTGCGCACGGTGCGGGTGGGGCGCCTGCTCAGCGCCGCGGTGCGAGGTTCGCGCTCGGCGGGGCGCCTGCTGTCGAGCCGGCTGGGCTGGCTGGGCGCCACGACGACCGTGCTCGTGCTCGCAGCCAGCCAGCTGCTCGTGGTGTCCGGCGACTACCGCTCGTACGCCCACGCCCTCTACGACACCGCCCTCGCGACGATCACCGGTGAGCCCCTGGCGGCTGACACCGGCCTCGCGAAGGTGCTCTCGGTCCTGCTCGCCGGCTACTCGGTCGCGGTCGTGGCCACGCTCGCCGCCGCGCTCGGCGCGTGGTTCGTCTCGCCCGACGCCACGTCGCCATCCGAGGGTGGCTGAATTTCGGTGTTGGGCGGAGGCGACGCGCCGGGCGTCCGCCTGCGTCGCCCGTACGGAGCAGTGCGGGACAGTAGGGGAGTCACCGGATCAGCATTGAGCGGAATAGACTCAACTTCGGTGACGTTGTAGCAGGCAGTTCGACCGCAACCCTGGAGCTACTGCCACATCATGGACGCCTACAAGCTGACCACCCGAAGCCAAGAGGCCCTCAGCGACGCCGTACGCCGGGCCGCGAGCGCCGGTCATCCGCACGTCGAGCCGGTGCACCTCCTGCTCGCCCTGCTCGCGCAGGCCGACGGCACCGCCGGTCCCCTGCTCGAGGCCGCCGGGGCCGACCGCAACCGCCTTCGGAGCTCGGCGGAGTCGTTCGTCGGCCGGTTGCCTAGTGCGAGCGGTCCCACCGTGGCCGCCCCCGGACTCTCCCGCCCGGCGTTCTCGGTCCTCTCCGCTGCCGACGCCGTGGCGCGGGAGCTCGGTGACGAGTACGTCTCGACCGAGCACCTGCTCGTCGGGCTCGCCCAGAAGGGCGGTGTGGTGGCCGACATGCTCAAGACGGCCGGCGCCACATCCGAGGCGCTCCTGGAGAGCTTCCCCAAGGTGCGTGGAGCGGCCCGAGTGACGAGCCAGGATCCCGAGGTGACCTATCAGGCGCTGGAGAAGTTCGGCGTCGACCTGACGGCGCGGGCGCGCGAGGGCGGGCTCGACCCCGTCATCGGCCGCGACGCCGAGATCCGCCGCGTCATCCAGGTCCTCTCCCGGCGTACGAAGAACAATCCGGTCCTGATCGGTGAGCCCGGCGTCGGCAAGACCGCCGTGGTCGAGGGTCTCGCCCAGCGGATCGTGGCCGGCGACGTCCCCGAGTCGCTGCGAAACAAGCGCCTCGTGGCCCTCGACCTGGGCGCGATGGTCGCGGGCGCGAAGTACCGCGGGGAGTTCGAGGAGCGGCTCAAGGCGGTGCTCACCGAGATCAAGGAGAGCAACGGCCAGGTCATCACGTTCATCGACGAGCTGCACACCGTCGTTGGCGCCGGGGCGACCGGCGAGGGCGCGATGGACGCGGGCAACATGCTCAAGCCCATGCTCGCCCGCGGTGAGCTGCGGATGGTGGGCGCCACCACCCTCGACGAGTACCGCGAGCACATCGAGAAGGACCCCGCCCTCGAGCGGCGCTTCCAGCAGGTGCTCGTCGGTGAGCCGTCGGTGGAGGACACCATCGCGATCCTGCGTGGACTAAAGGGGCGCTACGAGGCCCACCACCAGGTGCAGATCAGCGACGCCGCCCTGGTCGCCGCGGCCGCGCTGTCCGACCGCTACATCCCCGCGCGCTTCCTCCCCGACAAGGCCATCGACCTCGTCGACGAGGCGGCCTCCCGCCTCCGCATGGAGATCGACTCCCGCCCTGTCGAGATCGACGAGCTCCAGCGCTCGGTCGACCGCCTGCGGATGGAGGAGCTCGCGCTCGCGAAGGAGGAGGACGAGGCCTCCCGCGAGCGGCTCGCCCGCCTGCGCCGCGACCTCGCCGACAAGCAGGAGCAGCTCGCTGCGCTGACCGCCCGCTGGGAGAACGAAAAGGCCGGGCTCAACCGGGTCGGCGAGCTGAAGAAGCGCCTCGATGACCTGCGGGGCCAGGCGGAGCGCGCCCAGCGCGACGGCGACTTCGAGGGTGCCGCCCGCCTGATGTACGGCGAGATCCCGGCGCTCGAGAAGGAGATGGCCGCCGCCGTCGACGAGGCCGAGCACCGCGAGGCGATGGTCAAGGAGGAGGTCGGCGCCGACGACGTCGCCGAGGTGGTGGCCGCCTGGACCGGCATTCCGGCCGGGCGTCTGCTCGAGGGCGAGACCGGCAAGCTGCTGCGCATGGAGGAGGAGCTCGGCCGGCGGCTCGTCGGCCAGTCCGCCGCCGTCACCGCGGTGAGCGACGCCGTACGCCGCGCCCGCGCCGGAGTCTCCGACCCCGACCGTCCGCTCGGCTCGTTCCTCTTCCTCGGTCCGACCGGTGTCGGCAAGACCGAGCTGGCCAAGGCGCTCGCGGAGTTCCTCTTCGACGACGAGCGCGCCATGGTGCGCATCGACATGAGCGAGTACGGGGAGAAGCACTCCGTCGCCCGGCTCGTCGGTGCCCCGCCCGGCTACGTCGGCTACGAGGAGGGCGGGCAGCTCACCGAAGCGGTGCGGCGTCGGCCGTACTCGGTGATCCTGCTCGACGAGGTCGAGAAGGCGCATTCCGACGTCTTCGACATCCTGCTGCAGGTGCTCGACGACGGGCGGCTGACCGACGGGCAGGGCCGCACGGTCGACTTCCGCAACGCGATCCTGATCCTCACCTCGAACCTCGGGTCGATCTACCTGGTCGACCCCACCCTCGACGAGGCGGCGAAGAAGGACGCGGTGCTGGGCGTCGTCCGCTCGACGTTCAAGCCCGAGTTCCTCAACCGCCTCGACGACATCGTGGTGTTCGAGCCGTTGGGTGTCAGCGAGCTGACCCGGGTCGTCGACCTGCAGGTCGAGCGGCTGCAGCGCCGCCTCGCCGAGCGCCGGCTGAAGCTCGTCGTCAGCCCCGCCGCGCGGGAGTGGCTCGCCCTCACCGGCTACGACCCCTCGTACGGGGCTCGACCGCTGCGCCGGCTCGTGCAGACAGCGATCGGCGACCAGCTCGCCCGGTCGCTACTCGCCGGCTTCGTCCGCGACGGTGACGAGGTCGTCGTCGACCTGAGCGCCGACAAGGACAAGCTCGAGCTGAAGTCGGCCACCCGCCTCAGCTGAGGCCCGTCGTCCCGTCTCTGCCGCAGCCCGGTTGGTCGTTCGACCGACCGGGCTGCGGCGTGTCAGGCGCGCCCCTCGGCCATACACCGGAAGCCGAGCCTTGCGCTGTCGGCCAAGACCCACGCCCGTCGGCCCGGGGTCGCGTGACCGGGGTTCACGCAGGCCGCGGGG
>JALYMT010000019.1 GCA_030773555.1 Actinomycetota bacterium
CCGCCCGCCCGCTCCGGGGGGCGGGGGGCCGGGCGGAGCCGAGGTGCCGACGGCCGACTCCGACGTCTCGGCTGAATCCGCGACGACTGGCGCGCTCGGCATGACGGCCGAGCCGTCACGCGCGTGGATGCGCTCGCTCATAGGTCGCCTTCAGCCTCTCGACGGAAACGTGGGTGTAGCGCTGCGTAGTTGTGAGCGTGGCGTGACCGAGCAGTTCCTGTACGCTTCTGAGGTCCGCGCCCCCGTCAAGAAGATGCGTCGCGGCGGAGTGCCGCAGGCCGTGCGGGCCGACGTCCGGCGCTCCCGGCACGGCGGCGGCCGCGCGGTGCACCAGGGTGCGCACCGCCCGCTGGTCGAGCCGCCCGCCGCGGGCGCCGAGGAGGAGGGCCGACCCGCTCCTCTCGGTGCGCAGCGCCGGCCGGCCGAGACACAACCAGGCGTCCACGGCGCGCAGCGCGGGCTCCCCCAGGGGCACGGTGCGCTCCTTCGCCCCCTTGCCCAGGACGCGGACGACCCGCCGCTCGCGGTCGAGGTCGTCGACGTCGAGCCCGACGAGCTCGCCCACGCGCACCCCGGTGGCGTAGAGCAGCTCCAGCACCGCGGCGTCGCGCCGGGCCACCGGGTCGTCCCCCGCGGCCCCGGCCTGGTCCAGGAGGATCTCGGTCTCCTGCCGGCCGAGGACGGCCGGAAGGGCTTGCGCGCTCGTCGGGCTGACCAGCAGCACCCCCGGGTCGGTCGGCGAGAGCCCGCGACGGTGGGCCCACGCGGTAAACACCCGGGCGGAGGAGGCGCGGCGGGCGAGGGTGGAGCGGGCCCGCCCGGTGGTTCGGCTGCGCGCCAGCCAGCTGCGCAGGACCGTGAGGCTCAGCTCGCCCGGCTCGCCGACCCCCAGGCGCGCGGCGTGCCCGAGGAGATCGGCGAGGTCGCTGCGGTAGGCGCGCACGGTGTGCCGGGAGAGGTTGCGCTCCGCGCGCAGATGCGTCTCGAAGGCCGCGAGCGCGGCACGCAGGGGTCCGGGCACCGCCGGCTCGTCCCCTGGTCCCCTGGCTGCCGTCACGACTCCACCGAAGCTGGCGCCGACCGACGCGGTCAAGCGCCCGCGCCGTCAGCTCCCCCCGCCACTGCCGAGGGAGCCGGACGGCGCGGCGGCCTCGCGCCCGGTGTCCGTGAGTCGCCAGCTCCCGTTGTCGCACCGGGCGAGGCCGAGCTCGGCCAGCTCGCCCAGGGCACCCAGCAGGGCGGCGGCCGGCAGGCCGGCGAGCTGCACGAGGCGGTCCACGGCCGCGCCGCGCGGGCAGCGCCTCGAAGACACGCAGCACGTCACCCTGCAGCAGGTCGAGGGGACGCTCCTCACCGCGCCGCAGCGGAGCCGCGTCCGTTCCGAGCGCGCCGACGAGGTCGACGACGTTGGCGGCGTCGGTGACCAGGGACGCGTTCGCGACCCGGACGAGCTCGTGGCAGCCCGTCGAGAGCGCCGAGGTCACCGGACCGGGCACCGCCATCACCATGCGGGCCAGGTCGCGCCCGTGCCGAGCCGTGTTGAGCGCGCCGCTGCGCGCGGCCGCCTCCACGACGACCACGCCCCGGGTCAGCGCCGCGATGAGCCGGTTGCGGTCGAGGAAGCGGCTCTTGGTGACCCTGGTGCCCGGCGCGAGCTCGCTGACGATCAGTCCTTCCTCGGCGACGCGCGCCAGCAGGGTGGCGTTGCCGAGCGGATAGGCCACGTCGACACCGCAGGCCAGCACGGCCACGGTGGGACCGTCGCCCGCCAGCGCCCCGCGGTGCGCCGCGGCGTCGATGCCGAAGGCGGCGCCCGAGACGACCGTCCAGCCACGATCGGCCAGGCCGGAGGCGATGCCGCCCGCGACGTACTCGCCGTAGGAGGTGCAGGCCCGGGCGCCCACCACGGCCACGGAGCGCAGGGCCCACCACCGCAGGTCGGCCGCACCGCGCACCCACAGCGCGTACGGCGCCGCGTCGCCCAGATCGTCGAGCTGCGTTGGCCACTCCAGGTCTCCGGGGCAGACCAGCCGGGCCCCGAGTCGGGCTGCCGCAGCGAGGTCCGCCTGCGGGTCGACCGAGCCGATGCGGGTGCGGTAGTGCTCGAGCCGAGGGGAGTCGAGGGTGCCCGCGCCGATCGCGGCCAGCACTGCCGCAGCACCCTCCGTGCGCACCCGGCGCCCGAGCTCCGCGTCGGCCGGCTCCGCGACGCGGGTCAGCGCCGCTCGGGCGAGCCGCTGCTCGTCGTCGCCGCCAGTTCCGTCGCCGCCAGTTCCGTCGCCGCCGGTCATGTCGACTCCATCCGCCGCAGTGACAGCGCCGCTCGGACCTCGCCGGGCCCCGGCCGCTCGAGCTCGGCGAGGTCGGCGAGCGTCCACGCCACCCGGAGCACCCGGTCGGCGCCCCGCATGCTCAGCTCCCCCCGGTCGAAGTGCGTGTCGAGGACCCGCAGGGCAACGGGGGCCGGCGACCAGCGCCCACGCAACTCACGCCCGGGCACCTCGCTGTTGGTCCGCCACGGCGTGCCAGCCAGCCGGACCGCGGCCCGCGCCAGAGCCGCCTGCACGCGCGCGGCCACGACTCCCGTACTCTCGACTCCCTCCCCGAAGGCGAGCTGGGCCCGGGTGACGGGATGCAGGGTGAGACGCAGGTCCCGGTCGAGCAGCGGGCCGGAGAGCTTGCCGAAGTAGCGCCGGCGCATCAGTGCCGTGCAGGTGCAGTCGAGGCCCTTGCCGACCCCCTTGCCGCACGGGCACGGGTTGGCGGCGAGGACGAGCTGGAAGCGGGCCGGGTAGGTCGCCGAGCCGTCGGAGCGGTCCAGGGTGATCGCCCCCGACTCCAGGGGCTCGCGGAGCGCATCGAGCACGCGCGCGGCGAACTCCGGCGCCTCGTCGAGGAAGAGCACTCCGCGGTGCGCGAGAGAAGCAGCGCCGGGTCGGGGCACGCCGCTGCCCCCACCGACCACCGCCGCGGCGGTCGCCGTGTGGTGCGGGCTCTGGAACGGCGGGCGGGTCACCAGCGGGACACCTGGGCGCAGCGCGCCGGCGACCGAGTGCACGGTCGTGACCTCGAGGGCGGCGGCGGGCGACAGGTCGGGCAGCAGCCCCGGCAGCCGCTCGGCGAGCATGGTCTTGCCCGCGCCCGGTGGCCCGACGAACAGCAGGTGGTGCCCGCCCGCGGCGGCGACCTCGAGAGCCCACCGGGCCATAGGCTGCCCGAGCACGTCGGCGAGATCGGCGCTGCGTCCCGTTGCCACGTACCGCCGCCGTCGGCCTCGCCCGCGAGGCTCGGAGCCGGACCGGTCGCGAGCTCCTCCGGCAGGGCGTCGCCGCGGGCGATCGCCACCAGCTGGCCCAGCGAGCGCAAGCCGAGGACCTCGACGCCGGGCACGAGGCGGGCCTCGGCGGCGTTGGGCTCGGGCACCACGACACAGC
>JALYMT010000020.1 GCA_030773555.1 Actinomycetota bacterium
GACGTGCGGACGGCCGCGGCCGGCAGGTGCGGGCCGTCCGCGTCGCCGGCGACCCGTTTCCGGTCAACGCCGACGGGGAGCTGGAGGGGCCGCTGGACGAGCGGACGTGGACGGTGCGGCCACGCGCCTGGGCCCTGCTCGCCCCCCCGGCGCCGCCGCCGGGCTAGCCTCGACCCATGGCTGCCGAGGGCGCGCTTCCACCGGATGCGCCGGACTTCCAGACGGCCTCACTGGCGGACCGGCTCCGGGAGCAGCGGCTCCTGCTGCTGACCGGCTACCTCGACGACGCGGCCGCGACCCGGGCCGCCGCGCAGGTGATGAGCCTCGACGCCGAGGGCGGGCGGGCGATCCACCTGCACCTCGCCACCTCCGACGGCGACCTGGTCGCCGCGGCCCTGCTCGCCGACACCGTGCAGCTCGCCAGCGCGCCCGTGCACGTCCGCTGCCTCGGCGTGGTGGGCGGCGCCTGCCTGGCGGTGCTGGCCGCCGCCGATCACCGCAGCGCCGCCGCCCACGCCAGCTTCACCCTGCGCGAGCCGCGGGCCCGCTTCGAGGGCACCGTGGGTCACCTCGCCCAGCAGGCGGCCGCGCACCAGGTGGCGCTCGAGCAGCTGCACGCCCGGCTGGCCGCGGCCACCGGCCAGCCGGTCGAGGCGATCGCCACCGACCTGCGCCGCGGCCGACACCTCAGCGCGTGGGAGGCCTTCGACTACGGGCTGCTCGACAACGTCGAACCCAGCTAGCCCAGCTATCCCAGTCTCGCCGCGAGGGCCTGCCCGAGCGCCCGGCCCGACAGGAACGCCGCCTCCACCCGTGGCTTGCCGCCCCACCCGTCGCCGCACAGACCCACCCCCGACCGGCCCAGGTGGTAGGGGCGCTTGCGGGCAGCGGCCGGACTCGACAGCGACCAGCGGGTCATCCCGGCCCACCGCGGCTCCCCCCGGACGCCGAGCACGCCAGCCAGCTCGTCGAGCATCGGCTGCAGCCCGTCCTCGGGCCGGTCCAGCCGGCTCGCCGCGAAGCCGGCCGTGGCATGCGCGACCAGCACGGGCAGCCCGTCACCGCGGCGGCGGCCGTCGTCGGCGATCCAGCTGAGCACCCCGGAGTCGTGCACGAACACGCCGTCCGTCTCCGGCCAGCTGCGCTCCTCCCACCGGGCGTACAGCGCCAGCGACGGCAGCCACTCCTGGTCGGCGACCAGGTCCGCCTCCTGCTGCAGGCCGGCGCCCAGGAGGTCGGCGGCCTGCTGGTCGGGCATGGCCAGGACGACCGCCGCCGCGGGTGAGCCGTCGAGGCGCAACCGCCCGTCGACGCGGTCGACCGACTCGACGTCGACCCCGTGCTCGACGTACAGGCCGTCGGCGAGGTCCTCGACCAGCACCCGTAGCCCGCGCGGCGCGGCGTAGCGCAGCGGCCCGCGCGCCCACTCGCGCAGCCCCTCCGGGCCGGCGACGGCGAAGGTGTCGGTCCAGGCGCGGGCCAGCCCGCGGGCTCGCCAGGACTCGACGACCGCGGCGAAGGCCGGGTCGGAGACGGTGAAGTACGAGGCGCCCACGTCGACCGGGCGGTTGCTGACGGTGCGGGAGGCCAGCCGGCCCCCGACCCGGCGGGAGCGGTCCCAGACGACGACGGGCAGCCCCGCGGCGGTCAGCTCCCGAGCACAGGCGACGCCGGAGATGCCGCCGCCGACCACCATCACCGGCTCCCGGACCGGGCGCATGCTCCCCGCCCCTGCTACAGCCAGCGGCGGATCGGCGCCGTCGCGGTCTCGAGCACCCGCTGGGTCGGCCCCCGCGCCCGCCAGCGCTGCGGGTCGATGCGCTCGCTGCGCGTCAGGTCGTCGTCGAAGTGCGCGTTCAACGTGTCGACGAGCTCGCGCTCCAGCCCGACCAGGACGATCTCCTCGTCGTGGTCGAGGGAGCGGCGGTTGAAGTTCGACGAGCCGACGACCGCGGCCATGCCGTCGACGGTGAGGACCTTGGCGTGCATCATCGACGGCTGGAAGTTCCACACCCGCACGCCACCCGCGCCGAGCTGCTCGTACGTGGCCTCGCTCGCCAGCTGGCACACCCGCTTGTCGGCCTGCGGCCCGGGCAGCAGGACGTCGACCTGCACTCCGCGGGCGGCCGCGGCGCACAGCCGCTCCAGGAAGAACCCGTCGGGAGCGAAGTAGGCGGTGGCCAGGCGCAGGCGGGACTCGGCGGAGTCCAGCAGCACCCGGAACGTCGACTGCACGTCGTCCCAGCCCAGGCTGGCGGACCCGCGGACGACCTGCACCACGGCGTTGCCCGGCTGGGCGTGCTCGGGAAAGCGGTCGCGCTCGTCGTACAGCTCGCGCCCGGACTCGGCCCAGTTCTGGCTGAAGCCCGCGGACAGCCCGTCGACGGCCGGCCCGACGACCCGTACGTGCGTGTCGCGCCACTCGTTCTCGTCGCGAGCGTCACCGGTCCACTCCTCGGCGATGCCGACGCCACCGGTGAGGCCGATGGTCTCGTCGCAGACCAGCACCTTGCGGTGGCAGCGGTGGTTGTGCCGGAACGGCGAGTTGCGCCACGGCTTGCGGAACCACTGCACGTCGACGCCGGCGTCGTGCATGGCGTCGACCAGGCCCTTCTCGATCTGCAGGCCCCCGACCGCGTCGATGAGCACGCGCACACCCCGGCCCGCGGCATCGCCCAACGCCGCCGCGAAGTCCTGGGCGATCTCACCCTTCCAGTGGACGTAGGTCATGAAGTCGACCGTGCGCGTCGCTGCCCGGATCGCCTGCAGCATGACCGGGAAGATCCGGTCGCCGTTGCGCAGGACCGTCAGCTCGTTGCCCTCGGTAAAGGCGATCCCGGTCAGGCACTCGAGGGTCCGCCGCAGCCGGTGCTGGCGCTCGTCGAGCTCGGCGTCGCGTCGCGGCGCGGCCAGCAGGTGGGCGCCGGTGGCCAGCTCCTGGGGCAGCCCGACGCGGCCCCGGAACTCCTCCGCCATCCGCCACCCCCAGGCCGGTGCCGCCGCCACCCGATCTTGCCCCCGGGGCAGGGTACGCCGAAACGCCGGGAATTCGTGCCTGCCGGGCTTCGCGCCCGCGCTATCGCACACTGGGCTTCAGCGCCGCCGGGGGCCGCGGCAGGGGACGGCCCCCCGGCGGCGCCCACGTCCGCAGCTGCGGCTAGGGCCTGTCCTGCCGATCATTGGAGCCAGATCAGAATGCTGGCGAGCACGACCAGGCCGCGGTAGAGCTCGGCTCTCTTGGCGTAGCGGGTGGCCAGCGCCCGGTACTGCTTGAGCCGGTTGACGCAGCGCTCGACGAGGTTGCGGCCTTGGTAGTGCTCGGCGTGCAAGGCCGGAGGCCGCCCGCCGGCGCAGCCGCGGCGACGCCGGTGGGCCTGCTGGTCGGCGCGTTCGGGAATGGTGTGCCCGATGCCGCGCCGGCGCAGCGCCGCCCGGGTGGAGGGATGGGAGTAGGCCCGGTCCGCGACCAGGTGGTCGGGGCGCTTGCGGGGCCGACCGGGCCCGCCGGTGGGCACCCGGATGGCGTCGAGCAGGGGTTCCAGTTGTGGGTTGTCTCCGGCCTGCCCCGGGGGTCAGGCGCACAACCAGCGGCCGGCCGCGTCCCTCGGCGGCGAGATGAAG